>CAYVZW010000001.1:0-29279 GCA_964456325.1 uncultured Clostridium sp.
ATAAATAGTTTAAGAATATTATTATGTTTGATAATAAGTAATAATAATGATAAAATAATTATTAAGGAGAAATTATGGGACTATTCAGCAAAATTAAAAATATGTTCACTCATGAAGTAAAAGAAGATACAAAAGAAAAGAAAGAAACTGAGATTTATGAAAAAGGTTTAGAAAAATCAAGGGATGAATTTGTAAGTAAACTATCATTACTAGGAATCAAATATACTAAAATAAACGATTCGTTTTATGATGAATTAGAAGAAATACTAATATCTGCTGATATTGGAGTAAACACAGTAATGGATTTTGTTGATAGACTTAAAAAAAGAGTTAAAAGTGAAAATATTGAAGACTTTGAATATTTAAAAGAAGTTATTGTTGATGAATTATTTATGATATATGTAAATGAAGAAATCTTATCAAGTAAACTTAATATAAAAGATGGAGAAACAAATGTAATCCTTTTTGTTGGAGTAAATGGTGTTGGTAAAACAACAAGTATTGCTAAAATAGGAAAGAAGTTAATAGATAGTGGTAAAAAGGTTATGTTTATAGCAGGAGATACATTTAGAGCAGGAGCAGTTACTCAATTAAATGAATGGGCTAGCAAAGTAGGTGCTTCATTCTTTGGAGACTCTAGGACTGACCCTTCAGCTGTAATATATGATGGTCTTAATAAAGCAAAAGAAGAAAAAATAGATGTTGTTTTAATAGATACAGCAGGTAGACTTCAAAATAAAGTAAACTTAATGAAAGAACTTGAAAAGATGAATAAGGTAATAAGTGATATTATTCCAAATAATCCATGTGAAACATTACTAGTAATTGATGCAACTACTGGACAAAATGGAATAAGTCAAGCAAAAAGTTTTAAAGAAATTACTAACATTACAGGAATAATACTTACTAAATTAGATGGGACAGCTAAAGGTGGTATAGTTCTAGCAATCAAGGAGTTAGTTGGAATTCCAGTTAAGTATGTAGGACTTGGTGAAAAAGCTGAAGATTTAATTACATTCGATATAGAAAAGTACATTTATGGATTATTTAAGGAGTTTTAAATGAACGAAAGAGAAAAACTAGTAGAATTATATTTAATATATGGAAACTTATTAACAAATAATGAGAGAACATATTTTGAATACTATTATTATGAAGATTATTCACTTACAGAAATAGCAGAGAATCATAATGTAACTAAAGCAAATGTTAGTAAAGTGTTAAATGTAGTAAGTGATAAATTAAATGATTATGAAGAAAAACTTAAAATTAATGAAAATCATAAAAAGATAAAAGATATTATTAGTGGGTTGAATAATAAAGATTTACAAGAAAAAATAGATGAATTATTATAGAAAATATATTATAATGTATATAGGGTGAGAATATGAAGAAAAATGGATGGGGTTTAAGAACGGAATTGTTATTTATATTAATGTTTTTAATGTGTTTAGTTATAGCAACTATAGGTCTTAATAAAATGGGATTACTAGGTGGAAATAGTGATTCTATAGATGAGTTTAAAACAGATGTTAACTCTGAAGAAACATATGAAAGTATGGAAGAAAGACTTAATAATGCTGCAAAAGATTATGTAGTGAAGTATTATGGAGGGGAAAATATTAGTGACTCTATTGTAGTTAGATATTCTTCACTATATTATAATTCATACATTGCAAAATTAGTTGATAATAAAGGTAGAAGTTGTAGTGGATATGTTGAAGTTGAAAACATTAATTCTAACCTAATATATTATTCATATTTAAAATGCCCTGAATATAAGACTAGTGGATATGATTCTAGTAAGGATTGGTAATGAATAGTAAAATAATGTTTTTGTGGGGATTCTTAATAGTAATGATATGTGCATCATTATTAGTTTTAGGAAATATTGGTAATGATTATACATTATATAAATTAGAAAGAAATCTTAAATTATCTTCTAAAACTTATTTAGAAAAAAACAATAGAATGCCTGAATATAATGAAACTGAAATAGTTTATGTTAATGAGTTAATAGATTCGGAAATTATTAAGGAAGACCCAAATATTGATAAATATTGCATAAAAGAAATAATGATAAAAAAAGGATTGCTTTTTAATAAATATGAAGTTTATAAAGAATGCAAAGTAGAAATGAAACAAGAATAGTATTATATTTTTGTTTTTTATTGTATAATAAATATGAAAGGAGTTAAAAATGAATTATTTAACAATAACAATTATTATTGTATTCGTAATTATACTATTAAAAAGTATAGTACAAATTGATGAATACGAAAGAGGAGTAAAGTTTACTAGAGGAAGATTTAGTGAAATAATGAATCCTGGATGGAATATTGTATGGCCAATATTTCAAAGTTATAAAAAAATTGACATAAGAGTAAAAGCCGTAGATGTTCCAGAACAAGAGGCAATTACAAAAGATAATGTTTCTGTCAGAATAAATGCAGTTATTTACTATAAAGTATTTGATGCATCTAAAGCAATTTTAGAAGTTGAAAACTTTTTCTATGCAGTTAGTCAATTAGCACAAACAACCATGAGAAATGTAGTTGGCTCAGTATCTCTTGATGAATTATTAGCGGAACGTGAAAAAGTATCTTCAGCAATTTGTAAAATAATTGATGAAGCAACAGACCCATGGGGCGTAAAAGTAGAAAATGTTGAATTAAAAGACGTTTCACTTCCTGAAGATATGAAGAGAGTAATTGCTAAAGTAGCAGAAGCAGAACGTGAAAAATTAGCAGTTATTACAAAAGCTGAAGGGGAAGTTGAGGCATCAAAGAATTTAGCCATTGCTGCTGAAACTATGGCATCTACTCCGGGAGCTCTTCATTTAAGAACTTTAGCAACAATCAATGATGTTAGTAGTGATCAATCAAATACATTAGTATTCTGTATTCCACTTGAAATATTAAAATCATTTGATGCAGGAAATGGTTCTGCAGTAGTGAAAAAAATAATTGATCATAATAAAAATAATGAAATGTGAGAAATCACATTTTTTTAATAATTAATTTATTTATTCATACTATTTATTAGGTGATATATTGAAAAAGATTTTTTTGACAATTTTATTAATAATAATTTGTATTGTAAAAGTTAATGCATCTGTAGATTATACTCCAAATGCAAAAAGTTCTATATTGATTGAAGCAAGTACAGGGAAAATATTATATGAAAAGAATATAGATGAAAAGAGAAGCCCTGCATCAATGACAAAAATAATGACTTTATTATTAACAATGGAAGCAATAGAAAGTGGAAGAATCAAATTAGATGATCAGGTATTTATTTCTAAGAATGCTTCTAGTATGGGTGGAACACAAATATTTGTACAAGAGAATACTTATGTAAGTGTTGAAAATTTAATAAAGGGAATGGGTATCGCTTCAGCTAATGATGCTGCGGTAGCTATGGCAGAGTATATTGGAGGTACTGAAGAAAATTTTGTTAATATGATGAATGAGAGGGCAATTGAACTTGGATGCAAAAATACAAATTTTATGAATCCACATGGATTAGATGAAGAGAATCATTATACAACTGCATATGATTTATCATTGATAGCAAAAGAACTTGTAAAACATGAATATGCAATTAATATAACAAGTACATATGAAGACTATATTAGTGTCTCTGGTCAGAACCATTGGTTAGTGAATACAAATAAACTTGTAAAATTCTATAAAGGAATAGATGGCTTAAAAACAGGATATACAGATAATGCTTTGTATTGTTTAACTGCAACAATGCTTAAAAATGATATGAGACTTATTAGCATAGTAATGGGAGTAGATACAAAAGATCATAGAAGTAGTGATACAGTTTCTTTATTAGAATATGGATATAGTATGTATGGAAGTAAAATTATAATTGATAAGAATAAATATGAAGGAAAAACTTATATATCAAATAGTAATAATAGAGAAGTAAAATATTATTTAAAAGATGATGTAAAATTGATAGTGGATAAAAATACAAAAGATATTGAGTATAAAATAGAAGAAAAAATAGATAAGTTAAAAGCACCATTATCAAAGGATTCTACGATTGGGACACTATATTTAAAAGTTGAAGATCAAACATACGAATATGATTTAATAATAAAGGAAGATGTTGTTAAGTCAAATTACTTTAGAACTATAGTTAATCTATTTGGTGATGTAATAAATGGTAAAGTAAACACTATATTAAAGTAGTGTTTTTTAACTTCTATTTTTGAATTTTTAGTAAAAGTGAAAAATTCAATTTTATGTTTCTAATATTATTTAACTATTATATAAAAATGATGTATAATGATAATGGAGGTAATAAGATGAAAAAAATATGGAAAGGAATTAATAAAAGAAAATATCTAGATTACTTAATTAAAGGAATTTATGCAGGAATATTAATTGGAATTGGAGGAACTATTTTTTTATCACTTGATAATAAAATAATGGGATCTTTTCTATTCTCAATAGGTTTATTAATGATATGTATGTACGGAATGAACTTATATACTGGTAAAGTAGGATATGTTCTTATTAATAAAGTTGATTATATTTGGGAATTACTTATATCATTAGTTGGAAACTTTATTGGAACATTCTTAGTTGGATTCCTTATGAGAAATACTAGATTTATTGCATTAAGTGAAAAAGCATTAACTATATCAAATGCTAAATTAAATGATAATTTACTTAGTATATTTATATTATCATTGTTCTGTGGAATGCTTATGTATATTGCTGTAAATAACTATAAAAAAGTATCTGGAGAAATTGGAAAATATATAGGTATATTTCTATGTGTAATGGTATTTATACTATGTGGATTTGAACACTGTGTTGCGAATATGTATTATTTTACAGTAGCTAACGTATGGTCTCTTAAAACATTCTTATACTTATTAATAATGATATTAGGAAATAGTGTTGGTTCAATAATAATTGCATTTTTCTACAATAGATATTATAAAAACTAATTTTTAATTAACAAAAACATCTAATAATTTAATTATTTAAAATTAGGTGTTTTTATTTGTCATAATTTGATGCCTCAAAAAAAAGTGTTTTCACATAAAAAAGGTAATAATTAAGTAGAAGGGAGGAAATGGAATGAAAAAAAGTCTATTTGCTATATTATTACTTTTGATAAGTATAAATACTGTTAATGCTTATACTTATTCAAGTTATAGTGAAGAATATCCTGAAGGGGTAAATGAAATTCTAATAGAAAGAGAGGTAAGATATAAATGGTACAAAGAAACTATAACAGATATAGAATATTTACCTAGAAGTCAGTTCGGAAATAAAGAGTATGATTTAAATGATTTTATTTATTCAAATGAAAGTGAAGAGACAATGGATAAAATTGAAAGCACTGAAGACAGGATAGTCACACAAGAATATAAATCACATACATTTTCTGAAGATGATATTAATCACGTATTAATAAGTGACATGTATTATCAAAGTAGAGTGTACTTTAGCGAAATTGAAGTGTATGACACGAATACTAATAAGAAAATAGAATATACTTTTGAAAATGAATATAACGATATTTATCATAACGATATATTAAATGATGGTGAGACTAACTTATATATGGAAGTATATGCTCCAATGAGGATATCTTTAAACTTAGGCAAAAAGTACAATATGAATAATTTGTTAGTAAAAGTATATTATAAGTCTGAAGGAACTGAGTACAAGAGATTTACTAATATGTTTGCTTATGGAATAAATCTTGGTTTAGCATTTCAATATAACATAGTTGGAGATTGTCCTAATGGATGTGTTTTCTCTTTACAAAAAGATTCTTCATACAAAGGAACACTTACACATACAATACCATTTTATAAATATAACGATAAATTATATAAAACATATAATGTGAACAAAGAATATGAAAATGACTACTATAAAGAATTAGATGGTTATGTTAAAGATGAAGAAACTAAAACCATATTCTATAGATATATTACAGATGATCATTATTATATAGATTTAGATGGTAATTTAGTTAATATTGAAAGTGGATATTGCGATAAAAACTATTGCTCATACATAAGAATAAAGAAAGAAGAAGTATCAAGCCCTGTAATAGAAGATATTTCAAGTACTATAGATATTATACAAAATCCTAAAACTTATGATGACATTGATAGATATTTATTAAGCGGTATTATTTGTACTGCAGTAATATTATTAATAACCATTGGAACTATATTACTTAAAAAATATGTAAAAAAAAGTCACACGAATAAAATATCTAAATTTGTCGAAATTCACAAATTGGATCAATAATGTAGTAAAGTTATATTCAGGTGATGAAATGTCTACAGATATAGAGTTTAGGAAAGGAATATTGTTTGTAAGAATTAAAGGTATTTTAGTAGGAAATAAAGTAAGAAAATTTGAAAGTGAGGTTATTCCAATATTATTAGGACTAGAAGCTAAAAATGTAACTCTTAATTTATATGATGTTAAACTTATAGATAAAAGAGGACTTGATTCAATAATTAAGTTATCAGAGTTAGTTAATAATAAGAATAAAGGTAAGTTGGCTATTTGCGAAATCAATGAAAATATTTCAAATAACTTTGCACAAAGTGATGTATTTGAATATTGTTTTAGAACAAAAAATGAACTTACATCGTTAGGAGTGTTTTCTATATGATAGATACTATTATTGAAGAATGTGATGGACTTATTTATTCAATAGCGTCTCAATATAAAAATAATTATAATATAGAAGATTTATATCAAGCTGGATGTATTGGTGTAATGAAAGCATATAAAAACTTTAATGGAAATTTAAATGTTAAATTCTCTAGTTATGCTTATAAATATATTGTTGGCGAAATGATTGATTACATAAGAAAAGATAGGAATATTAAAGTAAGTAATGAATATTATGATGTATATAAAAGATATGAAAAGACTAAGAATCTTTTAAGAAATAGATTTTGTAGAGAACCTAAATTCCAAGAAATATGTGAATTCATGGGACTTAATGAACAAGAACTATTATGTATAATTGAAAGCACTGCATTTACTAAAAGCATAGAACAAGAAGAAATGATAGAGTCTTATGTTAGCGAAGATGATAAACTAATAAATCGTTTAGCACTTGACGCAGAACTTGAAAATATTGAAGAGCCTGCTAAAAGCATAATTAAATATAGATACTATTATGGAATGTCTCAACAAGAAACAGCAAGTATAATGGAATTATCTCAATCAAGAATTTCAAGAGAGGAGAGTCATGCTCTTAAAAGAATAAAAAGTAAAATAGTTGCATAAAAAATGCAACTTTTTAGTTGCCTTTCTTTCTTTTAATAAGAGCAGATATAATATAACCAAGTATTCCTGCTATAACACCTACGACTATTATTTGATTCCTTCTACTATCAAAGAAACCTTCTAATTTAATCTCACTGTCATTAATTTTAAAACTCTTTAATAAAGTTTTTGCTTCACTTGATGTTTGTGCTTCTTCAGTAGTAGTCGAGTATGTTAATGTTGTAATATAGTTTTCAGTTGTAATAACATAATTCTTTTGATACATATCATATCCAAACGAATCTTTTGTTGGCCATGTAGCAGTATAAGTAAGAGCGGAATAATCATTTAATTTAGTGATTTCCAAATCACTTACTTGAACAGTAATGTCATATTCACTAAGCTCTGTAGCAATTGAATTTTCAATTGTTTTCTTATAATCTTCTAAATCAGTTTTTGTAAACTTATCAACATTTTGCTTTTTAGTTGCAGGATTCTTTTCGATAGTTACAAAAATACTTGGAGAATTTTCAGCATTATTACTTTCCCAAACATAAGTATTATCAGTTTGTTCTAATTCTTTATAAGTATCAGGAATATCAATACTAAAATAATCATTTTCATAAGCACAAACTACGTTAGGTAGTAGTAATAAACATATTATTAACATTGTTTTTTTAATAAACATATAATTCACCTTAAAAACATTATATCATATCTTACATATTTTATTTGATTTTAGTAATTAAAATGTTATAATTTTATTATAGAGAGGAAAAATTATGAAAAAATCTTTATTTATAGTACTGTGTTTAGTATTTAGTGTGGTTTCTATTAAAGCTACTTCATTTGTAAATAGAAATAGTGCAGTTACCTATAATAATAAATATATTCTTGACTTTAATAATTATAAAGCCTATATTATTTATAATAAAACCTCAACTGCCGAGATTCCATTTTATTTTTCCACAAATAGCAATATAGTGAGTAAATATGTCAATGGTGGTTTTCTATGTTTAGCAGAGTATAAAATAGCTGGAAGCAATTTATCATATTTATTTAATCCTAATGGATATTGGATGATGGACGAAAGCGGAGAAGATAGTTACATAGTAATTAATAATGATAATGGATATGGCCTAATCAATAAAAATGACATTTCTATGGTAAAAGATACGCAATTTATAAAGAAAAATACACAAGTTACCGGTTCTGGATCATATTCTAACCCTTGGAAGTTTGTTAAAATACCTAGTAGTGTTTCGTACAACATCTCATCAACAATTAACGGAGCTTTTCCTACTGAAACAGGAAATATTGATTATGGTGAAGATGCGAAAATAACAATTAGTATATCAAGTAACTATACTTTTAATAATATGACGTACTCTTGTGGAAATACTTTATCTGAAAAAGAAATTTCTTCTGATGGAAGAACATTAACACTGTCATTTAAAGAGGTAGTTAATAACATAGTTTGTACTATAACTCCAAAACTTAATGTATTCACGGTATACTTTAATATAAATAATTCAAATGGTGGTAGTGTGTCTCCTTCGACTATTAGTGTGACAAATGGTAAACAATATAACACATTACCAGTGGCATCTTTGAATTCACAATGCCAATCATTTGATGGGTGGTACACATCGTCAAGTGGTGGAACACAGATTCTTTCAAACACAATTGTTTCTTTGAGCAACAATCAAACTCTATATGCTCATTGGTTATCAAATACAAGTGGAGGAACATGGGGAAATTGTCTTCCGTCATATATGTCTGGATCGTATGCGAGTGGAACAATGTATAATTCGTGTGGAGCAAGTCAGTCTTGTTCTGTAAGCTGTTCCTACACAGGAACATATTATGATAATGGAACTTGTGGTAATTATTACTATAATTATAATTGTGGAGGATATTCTTTTTCAACATATGCAGGGTATCAAGAATGTGTTGTTATTCCTACATGTACTGTTGATATAGGAAATCATTATCCAACATGTGGGGTTGCTGGAGATTTTGAAATAGAAGGGTATGCTGATACAAATATTACTTCATGTTCATGGTCTGGATTAAAATCCGGAAACAATTGTGGAGAAGCATGGGGAGAGTTGTGTTATATGTGTGATAATGCTATTATCGGAGTATATCCAAGAGGTACTTGGTGTAATAAAAATAATACTTTAACGTTAAATGTATGTAATTCAGCAGGATGTGGTAGCTGCAGTAACTGGTATTATCCTAATTAGGAGGTGAAAATGAAAAATATTAATGTTTTATTGTTACTAATATTTATATTTATAATGATGTGTTCTTGCCAATCTAAAGATAATAATGTGCAAACCGATCTTGACAATGAAAATATCATAAATAAGAACATAGAAAAATTATCATCGATTAATTTAATGTCAGATACAATTTCTGATACAGATGAATCTAAATATAGTTTTTCTTCATACATGATGATTATAAATCCTGCGATAACATATCAAAATAATGATACGAAAACAGATACAAGCGAAGATAATAATTCAAATATAAACTTGTCATATAGATTTTCATTACTATTAAACACAAACGGATTAAATCCTAAAGAAATAATAATAAAAAGTATTAAGACAACAACAAAACCTAAATATGGAAATATAAAATACTATGCAATAGACACAGCTAAAGGAGAACAAGATTACACATTAAAGATGAGGGAAAATGAAATAAGTGAGGATTATGTGTATGGAAATTATGGAATTGTTGACAACTCAAGAATTAACATTTCTTTTTCAATAACATTAGAAAATATATTAACTGTTAAGAAAGAGGATCTATTTAAAAATAATTACAAACAAATACTATTATCAAATAACATAGATAATTCTAATTTGTATTTTGAGTCAACTGTAGTTATTTGTATCCATGACGATGAATATTATTGTTTGCCAATAATTATTAACAATAAAGATGTGGATTATAGTAAAGATATATATGGTATATATAATTTAGATAAACTAATATATTTCCAAAAAATATAAAAAAGGAGTATTATGAAAAAAAGAAATTTTATTTTAGTAAAATTAATATCAATATTGATAGTGGTTGTATCATTATATGCATGCAATAATAAATCTGATACAATTACAATGGCCACTGAAGCCGGATTTGCACCATATGAATACTATGAAGATAATGAAATAGTAGGAGTAGATATTGAAATTGCTAAACAAATAGCAAGTTATTTAGGAAAGGAACTAGTAATAAAGGATATTGCTTTTGATTCACTTATAAATGAACTTAATTCAGGAAAAGCAGATTTTGTATCAGCTGGTATGAGTATTACTGAAGATAGACTTAAGAATGTTGACTTCTCAGTTGAATATGCTACTAGTAAACAAGTTATTATCGTTAAAAAAGGATACAATAAAATTAATTCACTTGATGACTTAAAGGATAAAACAATTTCAGTTCAATTAGGTAGTGTAGCTGACTCTTGGGCAAGTAAAAAATATCCAAATGCTACAGTTAAATCACAAAAGAAGTTTCTTGCTGGAGCAGAAGATGTTAAAACTGGAAAATCTGATTGCCTTATAATGGATAGTTTACCTGCTGAAGAAATGGTAAAAAATAATACTGATTTAGAGATATTAAATCTTGATGTGTTTACAGACAAATATGCAATTGCAGTTAAAAAAGGTAATACAGAATTATTGGATTCAATAAATACTGTATTAAATAGATTAATTGAAGAAGGAAGGATAGAAGAATATATAATAAAATATTCTTCATAGTGTATGGAAGGGTTTGCTAGATGGTTATTAGGAGTAATTGATACTTTTAGATTTACAGTTATATCTGAAAATAGATATATGCTTATTTTAAATGGATTAAAAAATACTATATTAATATCAATTGGAGCAGTAATATTAGGAGTATTACTTGGCTTTTTAATCGCAATAATAAGATATACTAATAAAACAACTAATAAATTTAAAGTACTTAATGCCATAGGCAAATTCTATGTAACAATTATTAGAGGAACTCCTTCAGTATTACAATTAATGATTATATATTACATTATATTTAAAACATCTAGTATAAATCCAATATACATTGGAATGCTTGCATTTGGTTTAAATAGCGCAGCATATAGTTCTGAAATATTAAGAACTGGTTTTGAGAGTATAGATAAAGGACAAATGGAAGCGGGTTTATCACTAGGATTAAAGTATTCACAAGTTTTAAACAAAATAATAATACCACAAGCAGTAAAAACAAGTTTACCAGCAATGGGAAATGAATTCATTACATTAATTAAAGAAACAGCAGTCGCAGGTTATATAGGCATTATGGATTTAACTAAATCATCTGACATAATCGCATCAAGAACATATGATTACTTCTTTCCACTTATAATAATCGCACTTATATACTTATTAATAACTGGAGTTTTATCTTCACTTCTTAGAAAATTAGAAAGAAGGTTAGATGTCGATGTTAAGAATAAATAATATAAGTAAAAAATTTAATGATAATGAAGTATTTAAAAAGATAAGTTTTGAAGTAGAAGAAAATGATAGATTATTAATAATAGGTCCTTCTGGAGGTGGTAAAACCACATTACTTAGATGTTTAAATAAACTAGAAATTCCTGATTCTGGCAATATATATTTAAATAAAGATAATTATAAAGACTTAGAAGATAAATATATAAGAAGAAAAGTTGGAATGGTATTTCAAAGTTTTAACTTGTTTCCCCATTTAACAGTTAGAAAAAATATAACACTAGCTCCAAAATTACTTAATATTGGTACTAAAGAAGATATAGAAGAAAAAGCTGAAAACCTACTTGAAATAGTTCACATATTAGATAAAATAGATGAGTATCCTAAAAATTTAAGTGGTGGGGAGAAACAAAGAGTAGCAATTGCTAGAACTTTAGCAACAGACCCAGACATCTTATTATTTGATGAACCAACCTCTGCATTAGACCCTGAAGTAGTAAAGGATTTTATTGATTTATTAAAGGAACTCTCTAAAACAAAAACAATCATAGTTGTATCACATGAAATGGATTTAATAAAATCATATGCTACTAAAGTACTATTTTTAGCAGAAGGAAAAGTATTAGAATATGGTACTCCATCAAAACTTATGAAATCAAAAAATGAAAAAGTAAAGAAATTCTTAGAACAAATAGATTAATAATGTTCTTTTTTCTTGTGTTCATTTTAACTGTATGTTATGATATAGAGCCATAAACAAGTGGAGGTTTTAAAAATGGAAAATAATGATAAAAAAGAAACAAGAGACAATTATGATGATTATAAAGCAGCGTTTTTTATTGATAGTGATAAAGAATTTAATTTGATAGACAGTTTTATTAAATATGGAATGCAAATCAATTCGTTAAATGGTGTATTTTGCGGAAGAGATGTAATTTATGTGCCAAGCGAAGAATATGAAAGAGTGCTACTATATGGTAAAAAGTTTATTACTAGCAATAATTTTGATAATACTCGCTGGGTTAATTATTATGATGAAGTTAGAAATTGCTATTACATTGATATAGCTTATGCAATTGTTAATCCTTTTGATTCAGAAGTAAAAGCAAAAATGGACTATGTAGAAGATTTTATGTATGGTGTATCCGATGATTCTACACCTAAAGAATTATTATCTTATTTTAAAGATATGTCAAATTATTTAAAAGTAGAAAGAATAGCTAGAAATCGTAATAGGATAGATAATGCATTATTACTTCAACCATTAAGCAATGACTATGAAAGAATGTATAAATTAACAAGAGATTTTATTGAAAAAGAAGGCTATGGTCCATTCAAAACAATATATCCAGTATCATTTGATGGAGAAGTTAAAAAAGAAGAATATCCAATATTAGCAAAAAGGAAATGAGTAGTAAACCAGTTCTTACGAATTGGTTTTTTTGTAAGCAATTTTTAATTTTTTGATGAAAAAACATAGAATTGTTTACTTTTTTTTTATTTAAAGTTATAATTAAACTAATAAGAATAAAAGAAGGAGAGTGTAATATGTCAGGAATTCACGTTTATAGTGAAATTAAACCATTAAAGAGGGTTTTGTTACATAGGCCAGGGGATGAATTTTTAAATCTAACACCAAATACTTTAGAAAGATTATTATTTGATGATATTCCATTTCTAAAGAAAGCACAAGAAGAACATGATGTTTTTGCAGGTGCATTAAGAGCAGAAGGAGTAGAAGTAGTATATTTAGTTGATTTAGCAGCTGAAGCACTCGATACTCATCCAAAAGTAAGAGAAAAGTTTTTAAAACAATTTATTAAAGAAGGTGGAGTTACATCTGATAGAGTATTTAATATTGTATATGATTATTTAAATAGTTTTAAAGATAATAAAACTCTTATAAGCAAATGTATTGCTGGAATTGATTCTGAAGACTTAAAAGGTTATAGACCAAGTAGTGGATTCTTTGCTACAAGAGATATTGGAAAGATGATATTAGATCCACTTCCAAATCTATATGCACCTAGAGATCCATTTGCTAGTATAGGAGATGGAATTACATTACATAGAATGTATTCAGTAACTAGACAAAGAGAAACAATATTGGCTGAATATATATTTAAATATCATCCTGAGTATAAAGATACTCCTAAATATTATGATAGATACAATGCATATCATATTGAAGGTGGAGATATTGAAGTATTAAGTGATGAAGTAATAGCGATAGGAATTTCAGAAAGAACTGAACCTGATGCGATTGCATTATTTGCTAAAAACTTATTTGAAGATAAAAAGAATAAATTTAAATATGTTCTTGCGATTGATATACCTGATGAAAGAAGTTTTATGCATTTAGATACTGTTATGACAAGAGTAGATGTTGATAAATTCGCAGTTCACTCTCAAGTTATGTTAGTTTCAACAGTATTTGAATTAAGCATGGGTGAAGATGGAGAAGTTAAAATAGTTGAACTTCACACATCACTTGACAAACTACTTGAAAAATATTTACATATAAAAAATGTAAAACTAATTAAATGCGGTGGTGGTAAAAGAATACCAGCTGAAAGAGAACAATGGTCTGATGGAGCTAATTTATTAACAATTAGACCAGGAGTAGTAGTGGCATATGATAGAAATCATGTGTCTAACGAAGTATTTAGACAAGCTGGATTAAAAGTAATAGAAGTACCTAGTTCAGAGTTATCTCGTGGAAGAGGTGGACCACACTGTATGAGTATGGCTTTAGAAAGAGAGGATGAATAATGGTAGATTTAAGAGGAAAAAGTTTCCTAAGAATGTTAGACTTTAATGAAGAAGAAATAAGATATTTACTTGATTTAGCAATTGACTTTAAAAAGAAAAAACATGCTCATGAATCACATAGATATTTAAGAGGTAAAAATATTGCATTAATATTTGAAAAGACTTCTACAAGAACAAGATGTTCTTTTGAAGTGGCAGCTTATGACTTAGGAATGAATACAACTTATTTAGATTCAAGTGGAAGTCAACTTGGTAAAAAAGAAAGTGTTGCGGATACAGCTAGAGTACTTGGAAGAATGTATGAGGGAATTGAATTTCGTGGATTTAAGCAAAGTTCAGTTGAAGAACTTGCTAAATATTCAGGAGTTCCTGTTTGGAATGGACTTACTGATTCATTCCATCCAACTCAAGTTTTAGCAGACTTTATGACTATGGAAGAACACTTTGGAAAACTAAAAGGTTTAAAACTTGTATTTATGGGTGACACAAGAAACAACATATCTAGATCTCTAATGGTTATGAGTGCTAAAATGGGTGTTAATTATGTAGCATGTGGACCTAAAGAATTATGGTGCCCTGATGAAGAATTAATTAAAGAATGTAAAGAAATTGCTCATAAAAACGGATGCACTATTGAACAAACTGATAACGTAGAAGAAGGTTTAAAAGATGCAGATGCATTATATGCTGATGTATGGGTTTCAATGGGTGAACCAGATGAAATATGGGAGAAGAGAATTAATTTATTAAAAGATTATCAAGTTAATAAAAAAACTATGTCATATGCTAAAAAAGATGCTGTATTTATGCATGCATTACCTTCATTTCATGATTTAAATACATCTATAGCAGTAGATATTAATAAAAAATTTGGAATACCCGAAATGGAAGTTACAAATGAAGTATTTGAATCAAAACAATCAATAGTATTTGATGAAGCAGAGAATAGAATGCATACTATTAAAGCAGTTATTTATGCAACACTTAAAGAATAGGAGTTTTTTGTGAAAGTAGTTAGAAAAATATTTATAATATTAATAATATTAGTGATAGTTATAGGGGGCCTTTCATATTTAGATTACTTTCTAGTAAAGACTAATAATGAATTACCAAGATTATCAATAAAAAAAGAAGATAAAGAAAAGAATATTGTTACTTACAATGCATTATTTTATAAGGTATGGTATTGTAAAAATAGTGGAACTATAACAATAGGGGATTATAGTGATCCAAGTCCAGTATGTGAGAATGATTACAATTTTGTAGATGATTATTATACAAATGCTTCATCTCTTAAAATATCTAAAAAGAATTTGTTACTTATGACAGATAAAAATATATATACAAAAGAAATGATAGATATAATGTCTACAGAAGATGATGTTAAGACAGCAGTATATGTATCTGAAACATATGGCAAAACTATTTCAAAGAATGTTGACTCAGCAAAAGGCACTATTAGTGGCGCATCTAAAGAATATCAAATAGTTGTATTTCCAACATTTGAAAAAGATAAAGACACATATGGATGGGTTTATGATACTGAAAATGAAGAAAACTATTATTGTTCTATTAAGAATAGTGATGGCGAGATGACTTATTCAAAGTATACTGATGGGTATTGTAAAGGCAAATTTGAACCATTAAGATTAGAAAAGAAATGGTGCGAACTATATAAAAATACAACACTTGTTTATAACGAAGATATGATAGGAAAGCTATGTGAAGAGTAGAAATACTCTTTTTCTTTTTTCTTGTTAAATGTAGTAATACATGCTATAATTAATTGTAGGTGATAGTGTGAAAAAGAGAGTTATTAGTGCTATAGTTGCACTAGCAATAGTTATACCACTTATTATATTAGGTGGATTATGGTTCTATATAGGAGCGGGATTAATCGGAGTAATTGGATTCAATGAAATGTTAATGGCAAGAGATAAAAAGAAGAAAATTCCAGTTCTTATGAAACTACTATCTATGATATCATTCGTTGTTATAATGTTATCATCAATAAATAGTACATATGAATTTGTTATTGATTATAAATTTATTGCTATTCCATTCTTACTTTGCTTAACACCTATTATTTTCTATATAGATAGTGGAAAATATGATATAGAAGATGCATTATATTTGCTTGGAAGTATATTCTTTTTAGGAGTTTCATTTAATTTTTTAATTACTATTAGAAATATGAATCTATATTACTTCCTTTACTTAATTATTATTACAATAATGACTGATACTTTTGCTCATTTTTTTGGAACACAAATAGGTAAACATAAATTATGTCCTAAAGTGTCACCAAATAAAACAATTGAAGGTTTTATTGGAGGACTTCTTTTTGGAACATTTATTGGAACAGTATTCTATACAACAATGTTAGAAAGTAATCTTTCATTATTAGTTATCATATTAATTACTATGCTATTATCTATAATGGCCTCTATGGGAGACCTTGTATTCTCAGCTATGAAAAGACATTTTAATATAAAGGATTTTGGAAATATAATGCCAGGACATGGTGGCGTTCTAGATAGAGTAGACAGCATATTATTTGCTGCATTAACAATGGCATTATTTATATCAATTTTATAGGAGAGACAGATGAATTTTATTATTACATTATTATTGTTACTAATTATTTTAAGTGTGATTATTTTTATACATGAATTTGGACATTTTATAACAGCAAAGAAATGTGGTGTTTATGTAGATGAATTTTCTTTAGGTATGGGTCCAGTTATTTGGAAACATAAACCTAAAAAGAGTGAAACTACATATTCCCTAAGGGCATTTCCAATTGGTGGATTTGTTTCAATGGCTGAAAAGCAATCGCCAGAAATTAAATTAAAGAAGAATCAAGTACTTGAAAACAAAAGTTTTATTCAAAAATTATGTGTTTTATTAATGGGAATAGTAATGAATTTCGTACTTGCTATTGTACTATTCTTTATTAGTGGATTATTTTATGGAAGACCAACAAGTGATTCAATAATTGGTGCTGTTTTAGATAGTTCACCCGCTCAAAATGCTGGTATAGAAGTTGGAGACAAAGTATTATCAATTAATGGAACTAAAACAAGTAGTTGGGATGATATAATACTTGAAATATCTGATAAAAAATTAGAAAAAACATACACATTTGTTGTTGAGAAGAGCAGTGGTGATACTGCTACATATAATGTTGTTCCATTAGTTGAAGAAACCGAAAATGGAGAAAAAAGGACATTTGGTATTGGATCAAATGTTACTAAATATGAAAAAGGATTTGTAAATGCATTAAAATATGGAATAGAAGGATTCATTAGTAATTTAAACACTATATTTAAAGTAATAGGTTCATTATTTACAGGTAAAGTTTCTTTAGATTCATTAAGTGGTCCTGTTGGAATATATTCAATTGTTGATACACTAAAATCATCCGGATTACAAGCAATACTGTATTTAACAGCATACTTAAGTATAAATGTTGGAGTAATAAACTTAATTCCAATTCCTGTATTTGATGGTGGTAGAGTATTATTAGTAATAATAGAAGCAATAACAAAAAAGAAAACAAGTGATAAAACTGAAGCAATAATTAATTATGTTGGATTTGGATTAATGATATTATTAATGCTTTATGTAACATTTAATGATATAATAAGACTCATCAGGTGATTTTGTGGAAAACAGTTTTTTAAAGAATAAAATAATAATTAAATATTGTAAGGATTATTATAGAATAATAAATGAAAGATTTAGTGAACTGGATTATATGAGTGATAAAGTTATACAAGTATATCAATCATTTATATTTTCTGTTGACCCTAGAAATAAACTTGAATTAAAGCGTGCAGTTGCATTAAATAATGCGATTGTAAAGTATTTTGATGACGTTGAATTTAAGAGTGAATTATCTTCTTCTCTAAAAGCATTAAAAGTACCTAAGGGAACTAAAGATATATTATTATATATAGTAAATACTGTATTAGAAAGATATAGTAGATATATGGAAGGATATACAAGAAATTTATATATACCAAAATGGATTTAGAAGTATGAAAAAATTATTAAAAGAATATTATGACATTTATAATGAATTTTATAGTGTTAATAAATATAGAGAAATGAAAACAATAATACATCATGGAAATAATAGATTAGCACATATTAATAGAGTTGCTAAAATGAGTTTTTACTTATCTAAAAAGTTACATTTAGATTATATTTCATGTACAAGAGGAGCAATGCTACATGATTTCTTTATCAAAGAAGATATTAATAAGAAACAATATAAGAATTTTTTAGAAAATCATCCTATTATAGCTCTTCAAAACTCAAAAGAATACTTTGATGTAAATGAAGTAGAAGAAGATATTATTAAAACACATATGTTTCCTCTTACACATATAAAACCATTATATAATGAATCAAAAGTAGTTTGTTTTTCAGATAAAATAGTAAGTATATATGAGTTTTTAAGATATGAAGTAAGACTTACAACAGATATATTAATAATATTTATTATAAATACCTTGTCCTTGTAGCTCAGCTGAATAGAGCACCTCCCTCCTAAGGAGGTTGTCGGAGGTTTGAATCCTCTCAGGGACGCCACTAAAAAATAACTCACTTTATAGTGAGTTTTTAATAGAATAATATTTTAGATGAATTAATAAATTTATGATAAAATAGTATTGTTAATATTTAAAAAGAATATTAATAAGGTATAAGCATTAAATAATGTATACAAACAAATCAATCGGAGGGAAAATGAAGAATTTAATAAATAATATTTTAGAACATCGAACAGAATCAAATAAAGACTATATTGATTATTTGGTTGATATAATAAAAGATAATGAAATCAATACAATTGATGAACTAGATAAATATGAGAGTATCAATGATATAGATAGAAAACTATTGAATGCTTACAATGTAGTTAAAAAAGATTTATACAAATATGATTCACTTAATTATGCTGAATCACTTGAATTAGGTAAATTAATGGATGAATATTTAAATTATGATACTAATGAAAAGATTAAAAGTGTAATAAAAATGTATAAAATATTATCATTAGAACCGATATTCTATAAGGAAAGTTATAATCTAATAATTAACAATCAGTTGTAGTGTATTACATAATTGTTAGTTTATTTCATAGTATTAGAGTGGTATACTTAATAAGTCGAGATAAATATGAATAAAGAAATTAATAAAACTAAAATTAGATTTGACTTTATATTTTTCATTATATTAATAGTGGTTACATTCTACATATTATTTAATGGAAAAGATTTAAATAAAATACTTTCTATAATACATACTGTACATTTTAGGTATATTGTAGTTGGTTTTTTATGTATGTGTTTATACATGGTATTTGAAGCAATTAATATAAAATACATAATGTCTATTTTAAATAGTAAAATAACGTTCTTGAATTCAATTAAATATACACTAATAGGGTTCTTTTATAGTGCAATAACACCTGGAAGTAGTGGTGGACAACCAATGGAAGCATATCACATGAATAAAGATAAATTACCTTTATCAAACTCATTATTAACATTATTAATAAATATAAGTAGTTATCAAATAGTGATGATAACATTATCAATAGTTGGATTCATTTATAATTATTCTTATATTGCAAGTCATCCGTTAATAAAATATATGTATTTAGTGGGAGTAATTCTAAATGGTTCATTATTAACTATATATTTCATATTAATATTTTCAAAGAAATTATATATTAAAATTATTAGATTTGTAATAAACATTCTTAGCTTCTTTAAAATTAAAAACATAGATAAAAGAAAAGAAAAATTAGAATCAAGTATTAATGAATATAGAGATGGAGTTAAATATTTAAAAAATAATAATAAAATGATTTATAGAGTACTTTTTACTACATTACTTCAAATATTATCATTCTATAGCATTTCATTCTTTATATATAAATCATTTGGATTAAGTTCATATAATATTATTAGTTTTCTTACTTTACAATCAATTCTATATGTATCAGTTTCTGCTTTACCATTACCTGGTTCAGTTGGTGTTAGTGAAAGTGGATATATGATTTTATATAAAAAAATATATTCTGATAAATTAGTTAATAGTGCAATGCTTTTAAATAGAGGAATAAGTTTCTATTTATTTGTTATGATAAGTGGATTAACAGTTTTAGGAGTATCTATTTACAATAAGTATAAACATACTACTAAAGATTAGAATTATTTGGTATAATTATTATTATGAAAAAGAATAGGGTATTTAATAAAAATGATTTAATTAATATATTAGTATTAACATTTATATTTATAGTTATTATTGTTTTAACATTAAGAAATGAATTGATTTGGGGTTCAGAGTTAGACTGGATAGATCAGCATTCAGTTATTCCAGAATACTTTAGAACATTATTTTATGATACACATAATTTATTACCTAATTTAGCATTGAACTTAGGGTCAGGACAAAATATTTACAACTTTGCTTATTATGGGCTTTTAAATCCAATAATAATGTTATCTTACTTATTGCCATTTATAAGTATGAGAGATTATGTAATATATTCAACTATTTTGCTTGTATATTCATCTGTAATTTTATTTTATTACTTTTTAAGAAGTAATAAATATAATGAAAAAGTTTCTTTCTTGACTGCATTATCATTTTTAACAGCTAGTCCATTATTATTTCACTCACATAGACATATTATGTTTATAAATTATATGCCATTTTTAATACTTGCTTTAATTGGAGTTGATAAATACTTTGAAAAAGATAATAAAATCTTATTAATATTTTCAATACTAATGATAATATTAATGAGTTTCTACTACAGCATTTCATCAATAATTTGTATTGTTGTATATGGAATATATAAGTATCTTAGTATCAATAAGAAGATTACATTTAAATCATTTATGAAAGACGGTTTTAAATTTATATTACCAATATTTATCGCAGTACTTATTTCTTCAGTACTTATACTTCCGGAAATGTATGCTATATATGCTGGAAGAATGGGCATAAGTGTCAAACTCACTATATTTGATTTATTAATTCCTAATATAAATATTACATATTTACTATATAATCCATATGGAGTGGGATTAACATGCATTTCAGTAGTGGCATTAGTATCATTATTCTTTAATAAGAAAAAAGAAAATAGATTTTTATTTACTATTTTAACATTATTAATAATATTTCCAATATTCATTTATGTTATAAATGGATTTATGTATGCTGATTCAAAAGCATTGATACCATTTTTACCTTTATACTCACTAGTAATATCAATATTTATTGATAACTATTTCAAAAATAAAATAGAAATTAATAAAGTGGTAATAATAACAATTATTATTGCAATTCTTTGCTATATTTTAAAAACATATAAAAGTGTATATTTATTTTATGAAATAGCTTTAACACTTATAGTAATATTTATAACATATAAAAGGAAATATCATGAAGTATTCTATATTTATTTAACTATAATATTTGTATTATTTTCATTAATTGCGAATAGTTATGATAAATTAATTAGTAAAGATGATAATATTTATACAAATGATATAAAAGAAAAAGAATTAATAGATAATATAACCAATAATGATAAAGGTATGTATAGAATAACAACCCTAGTGGATAAAAAACATACTTCAAATTCAGTATTTAGTAATATAGATATGTATCAAGATACAATATATTCATCAATATATGATGCTGGATATAATAAATTCTATTATGATGTTTTTAATAATCCAATACAATCAAGAAATAGAATACTTACAACACCAAGTGATAACATACTATTTTTAATGTTTATGGGAAACAAGTATTTATTAAGTGAGGAAGAATTAATTGGTTATACAGAGTATGAAAAAAATGATTCTATTACTTCCTATGTAAATGAAGATGTGCTTCCATTTATGTATGTCACTAATAATACATTCAGTGAAAGTGAATTTAATAATTTATCATTTCCATATTCAAATGAAGTATTATTAAACTATGTTGTTACAAATGATGGAAAAAGTACTAAAAGTAGAACAAATATTCATGAATTTGAAGTATCAAAAGCTGTATTTAAAAATGTTACAGTGACTAAAAACATTGAAGGTTACACATTAAGCGCTAAAGAAAATGCTACAATAAATATTGATATAGATGAAAAAGCAAAAAATAAAATAATACTAATTAAATTTGATATGGATTTAAAACAAAGTTGTAGAAAAGGTGATCAAGCAATTATAATAAATGGTCAAATAAACAAACTAACTTGCAAAGAATGGAAGTATTATAATTCAAATACAGTGTTTACTTATGTATTATCAAACGCTAATATTAATTCATTAAACATTGAACTCTTTGAAGGCAACTATGTAATAAGTGACATTAAACTATATTATTTGGATTATGATGACATTAAGAATATAAATGATAAAGTAACTGAAGTAATTATAGATAAAGACAAAACTAAGGGAGACTATATTTATGGAACAATAAATGTAGAAGAGAATGATTCATATTTAGTAACATCAATTCCATATCAAAAAGGTTTTATAATATATGTTGATGGAAAAGAAGTGACATATGAAAAAGTAAATACAAGTTTTATTGGATTTAAAATAGATGAAGGAATGCATAATATTGTATTTAAGTATACTTCACCATTGAAAAAAGAAGGAATAGCCCTTTCAATAGTTGGTTTAATTGGTTTAATAATAATTATAATAAGAAGTAGGAGTAGTAAAAATGAAAGAAAATATAGAACTATTAAATAGCAGAGTAATTGATGCATTAGATAATACATCAACCAATAAAATAAATGACTTACTTGAAAGCATAGATTCACCATTAATAATAACGGGAGTAGGTGGTTTAAAAGTGGTAAGTGACTTTGCAAGTAAAGTTATTTCGAAAGAAAATAGAATATTATCTATTAGTAAAGAACCAAGAAGTATGTTATATGAAGATACAAGTTTCTTTAAAAATGTTCTTTGTTGTAGCTATAGTGGTAATAATTTAGGAGTGGATGCTTCATTTAAAAATGACTTAAATAAATATTTACTTTCAAATAATGAATCAAATAGACAAGATGTAGTAAATGTTACTTATAATACTACTATGCCAACAGAAAGAAGCTTTATATCATTAGCGGGAACATTAATACCAATGGCAATATTATTAAGATACTATACAAAAAAGGGAGATTTTGTAAAAGACTTATTAAAAGAATATAGTTATGAAATACATAGTAAAGACACTGATATTTATGAAATAATGTCAGGCTCAGATACTTCAGTGACATCATCATTTTTAGAGTCAACACTTACTGAAAGTGGTATTGCTGTTCCAATAGTTCATGATAAATATTCTTATTGCCATGGAAGAAGTACATTGAGTAAAGGAAGAGATTCTTCATTAATATTCATTGACTCAGGAAGTGAATTAGATAAGTTATTACTACAAGAAATAGATGGACTATATAAAGAAGTATTTGAATTAAAACAAACATGCGGAGATGAAGTGATTAACGAATTTATAAATGTATTAAAATCTGTATATATCTCTTATGCATTAGCGAAAACAAAGAACAAAGACTTGTCAAAAGTAGATTATCAAAGAGTAGTAAAGAAACTATATAAATATAATGGAAGTATGTAAAACAGGAATTTTGTGATAAAAACACAAAAAAACTGTGAAAAAATGTGAAGATATTGCTTGAGAATATCGGAATTTTGTGATATTATTGTTATGGGAGAAATAAATATGAAGAGATTAAAAAGAAAAATTGATGATTATCTAATTAAATGGAAGAAGGAAACCAATAGGCTACCATTAATAGTAAAAGGAGCAAGACAAATTGGAAAAACTGAATCAATAAGACATTTTGCCAAAAATAATTATAAAAATGTTGTAGAAATTAATTTCGTATTACAAAAACAGTTTAAAGTAATTTTTGATGAAGGATATGATGTTGATACAATTATCAAAAACATTTCTTTAATAAATCCAAACTTAGAATTTATTCCACATGATACATTATTATTTTTTGATGAACTTCAAGATTGTATAAATTGCGCCACATCATTAAAATCGTTTAAAGAAGACGGAAGATATGATGTGATATGTTCAGGGTCATTAATGGGAATTAATTATAAAGAAATAGAATCAAATAGCGTTGGAAATAAAGAAGACTATGAAATGTATTCATTAGATTTCGAAGAATTTCTATGGGCTAAAGGGTACAAAAAAAATCAAATAGAAGACTTATATAAGCATATGAAAGATTTAAAACCATTTTCAGAATTAGAATTAAATACTATGTTTTCTAATTTCAAAGAGTATATGATAGTTGGAGGTATGCCAGCCATTGTTTATACTTTTATAACAAATAACAATTATAGTGGGACACTGAAGATGCAAAGACAAATACTATTAGATTATGAAGAAGATATTACAAAATATGCTGAAGGATTGGATCAAGGAAAAATATTAAGTGTTTATAGGAAAGTACCTATATTCCTTGGAAATGAAAATAAAAAATTCCAAATATCTAAAATAAGTGAAAGTGCAAGAAACAGAGAATATGTAGGAACTATTGATTGGCTTAAAAATGCGGGGATTATTAATGTTTGTTATTCATTAGAAAAAGCAGAATTACCATTAAAAGGAAACTATAATCCGGATAATTATAGAGTTTATTTTGGGGATACTGGTTTACTTATTGGGAGTTTAGATGATGAAGTTCAGGAAGACTTAAGAAATAATCAAAATTTTAATACGTATAAAGGAGCTATATATGAAAATATAGTAGCGGACATGTTAATTAAATCAGGGTATTCTTTGTTTTTTTACAAAAACGAAAAAAGTACTATAGAAATGGATTTCATTGTTAGAGACAAGAATAGTTTAATTCCCGTTGAAGTAAAAGCGATTGATGGAAGTACAGCATCTCTTAATAAACTGATAAGCAGTGAAAAATATAAAGATATAAAATATGGAATTAAACTTGGATATAAAAATATTGGCTTTAATGATAAGTTTTATACATTTCCTTATTTCTTAACATTCCTATTAAAAAGATATTTAAAAGAAAAATAGAAGTTAACAATGTTAATTTCTTTTTAATTGTGATAAAATAAGTTGTATGAAAAATTATATCAGTGGAAACGTTAGAAAAATTATTTATGAAAGCGCATCTAGTTCTTATAAAGTAGGTATTTTTAAGGTACGTGAAACTAATATAAGTGACTTAGATGAATACATTGATAAAATAATTAGTTTTACTGGTTCATTTACTGAAATTAATATGGATTTAGATTATATATTCTATGGAAAACTAACTACACATCCTAAATACGGAACACAATTTACAGTTGAAAATTATGAAATAAAAGAACCTAATGATAATGAAAGTTTAGTAATATATTTAAGCAGTGGATTATTTAAAGGAATAGGACTTAAAACAGCTAAAAAAATTGTTGAAAAATATGGATCTGATACAGTAAATATAATTAAAAATGAATATGAAAAATTAGCATTAGTTAATGGAATGACAGAATCAAAAGCTAAGAAGATGCATGATAAAATGGTGGATAATGAACTAAATCAAGATTACATAATTAAATTAAATGCATTAGGATTTAGTGTAAAAGAAGCAATTGATTTAATAACATTATATAAATCAAAACTATTTAATGTAATAGAAAACAATATATATGACTTAGTAGAATATATTGCATTTGAAAAACTTGATACAATATACTTAAAGAATTATGATGAAATAACTCCAGTTAGAATAGAAGCACTAATTAAACATAACATTTATAATATGTGTTATGAATCAGGGGATACTTTAGTAACAAAAGAAGAACTATTAATTAAAATGAAAAGTTGTTTTAGGGGAGTTTTTTCATTAGATACATTTTTATTATATTTGAACAAATTAATAAAAGAAAAAGAAATAGTTGAAGTTAATGAAATGATTACACTTAAAAATTTCTATGATACTGAAGAATTAATATATAGAAATATAATAAGACTTAATAGTATAAAAAATAATTATGATATAGATAAACTAGAACATTTTATAGATGAATATGAAACAAGAAACAATATTAAATTTGCAAGTAATCAAAAAAATGCAATAATAGAAAGTATAATGAATAACTTTTATATAATAACAGGAGGGCCAGGTACTGGAAAAACAACTATTATAAAAGCAGTTGTGGAAATACTTAAAGATTTAAATGAATATACAGATGAAGATATAGCTCTATTAGCTCCAACTGGAAGAAGCGCTAAAAGAATGGCTGAATTAGTATTATTCCCTGCATCAACAATACATAAATATTTAAAATGGAATAAAGAAAGTAATGACTTTCAAATTAATGAAGATAATAAAAGTACAAGCAAAGTTATTATAATAGATGAATCAAGTATGATAGATATATTCTTATTTAGTTCATTGTTAAAAGGATTACAATTAAACATAAAACTTATTTTAGTAGGAGATGCTAATCAACTTCCTAGTATAGGACCTGGGGATGTACTTAATAATTTACTTCACAATGATGAAATTAAAAAGAAATATCTAACAGATATATACAGAGTTAAAGAAGGAAGCTATATTACATATTTAGCTAATGATATTAAAGATATTAAAACATTTGAATCATTTGATAAAAAATATGATGACTTTAAATTCATTGAAGCAACTGATGAAGAAATAATACCATACTTAAATAAAATATGTGAAAGTGCGATTAAAAAAGGTATTAAAACAGATAATTTTCAAGTGTTAGCTCCGATGTATAAAGGATATAATGGAATAGATAATTTAAATAAAATAATGAAAGATATATTTAATCCTAATGCAAAAACTTATTCAATAAATGATGTATATTATAGTGTTGGAGATAAAGTAATACAACTTGTAAATGATGTAGATAATAATGTGTTTAATGGAGATATAGGTTATATAAGAGAAATAGAATACTTAGAAAAGAAATTAGTAATAACAATAGACTATTTGGGTAATATAGTTGAATATAGTTCAGGAGAATTTGATAAATTTATGTTAGCTTACGCTATTAGTATTCATAAATCACAAGGAAGTGAATATGATAATGTAGTAGTAATACTTGCTAAAAGTTTTGGAAGAATGTTTTATAATAAATTAATTTATACAGCAATTACAAGAGCAAAACAAAGTTTAATAATAATTGGAAGTATAGATTCACTTAATAAATCAATAAATACACTTTATGCAACAAACAGAAAAACATATTTAAAATGTATAAATAAATAAAAACACTTAATAATAATATTAAGGAGAGTGATATTTATAAAGCTTATTAATACTACAATTGCTTTTGGATGTGGAGTAGGTGCTGGATTATTATATGATAAATATAATAAAGATATAATGAATTATTTCAAAAAAGCAAATAAAAAGGTTAAAGAAATTAAATAGTTCATAGTTGGAACTATTTTTTTTCAAAAAAATGTGTTAATATTATCTTATAGGATGTGAATAAAATGTTAAGAAAAAAAACAGATGAAAAAAAAGTAAACACTGGAAGACTTAATGAATTATTATCAACTGGAAATAAAATATTAAGTTTACTATATGTACTATTTATAATATTACTTGTTTATATTATAAGTTTAATATGTAAGGAATGGGGAGTTCTTTCATTTATTGGTAAGATATTATCAGTAATATCTCCATTATTCATTGGATTCTTTATTGCTTGGTTATTAAACCCACTAGTAAAGAAATTAAAAGAGAAAAAAGTTAATAGAACACTTGCGGTTATAATAGCATACTTGATTTTATTAGCAGTTATATATTTAGTATTCGCATTTACAATACCAGCTTTAGGAGATCAAATGTCTGATATAGTTAGTGCTATACCTGATATAGTGGATGATGTTAATAAATGGATTAATAATATATTCTTAAAATTATCTAATTTATCATTACAAAACTTAGATGCAGTTAAGGCATCATTCTTAACTAAAATAACTGAAATAGCTTCAGGTATTCAAAAAGATTTACCAACTACAGCAGTTAATATTATATCAAGTGTTGCGAGTGGAATAGGTACCATATTATTAAGTTTAATTATAGGATTCTATTTATTATTTGATTATGATAAGTTTGTTGATGGTATTATTAAATTATTCCCAAAGAATTGTAGAAAAGAAGTAATGACATTAACTAGTAGATTAAGTGAATCATTATATTCATTTGTAAATGGAACATTATGGTTATCAATATTATTATTTGTTGTATCAATTATCGGTTTTTCAATTATTGGATTAAATGCACCTGTTTTAATAGCGTTTATATGTGTTATAACTAATTTAATACCTTATATAGGACCATATATGGGTGCTGCGGTTGCTGGAGCAATAGGGCTTGCAGAAAGTCCTGTAATTGGAGTATTGACTTT
The DNA here is from genome assembly GCA_964456325.1 of uncultured Clostridium sp. Taxonomy (GTDB): domain Bacteria; phylum Bacillota_I; class Bacilli_A; order RF39; family UBA660; genus CAG-1000. The sequence continues at coordinate 29,017 of CAYVZW010000001.1, forward strand.
AATATTCATTCTTATAGTTCAAACTATAGATGGTAACTTATTACAACCATTAGTGATGAGTAAAAAGATGAATTTAAGTCCAATAACAATATTATTATCATTATTAGTATTTGGATACTTTTGGGGTATATTTGGAATGGTAATAGCTACTCCTTTAATAGCAATATTAAAAATAATATATGAATTCTTAGATGAGAAGTTTCACTTCTTTGATTATAAGAGTAATAATGAAGAATAGTCTTGATTAAGTTCAAGGCTTTTTA
>CAYVZW010000002.1:0-2617 GCA_964456325.1 uncultured Clostridium sp.
CCATGTCCTGGATCTATTACAACTCCTTTTAAAGCCATATGTTTATCACCTATAATATTGTATGAAAAAAGCACATCATTGTGCCTTTTATATAATAACTATTTTAATGTTGCATTAACTGTTTCAGTTTTAGTACAAGTTGTTCCACTTAGTGAATAACCACTATCACACTTATATGTTCTATCAATATCTTTAGTAGGACGGCATATATGACTTTGACTTGCATCAGCACTATAATTTATGTCTGATATATAACCGCTTGGGCAAGTATATTCTAATTCCTTTACAGTTCCGTAATAACAATACCCGTTAGTATATTGACCTTTAAGATTATTTGTACAAGTATAACTATCTGTTTGTTGTACATTTTCATAGCAATAAGTGTATCCAGGTCTACGAGTTGTTTGAGATGGACAAGATGATGTAGCAACTACAGTTGTATTTATAGCAACACATTTATTAAGATTACGATTTAAGCCATATCCATCAGGACATGTTTCACTTGCAACAGTAGCATCTACAGAAGTGGTTTTAGTACATTTTGTTCCATTCAATGTATAACCACTAGAGCAAGTATATTTCTTATTAGCTTCCCATACTGCTTTTAAAGTAGTATCTTCAGCTAATAGAACATTATCATATATTGGATTGCTGTTTATATCTACCCAACTTTTAAAAGTATAACCTTCCTTTATTGGATTCTCTGGTAATGTTAATGTATTACCTTTTTCAATAATTATATTTTCAATAGTTGAACCACCATCACTATCAAAAGTAATTGTAATTGTTTCTTTAGTATTACTAATCCATATTGCTTTTAATGTAGCATTACCTTTAACTACATAATTATTAGATACAATTTTACCATTATCACTCCAACCATTAAATGTATATTCTTCTTTTGTAACATCAGTTGGTAACTTAATAGTCTTGCCTTCATTTGAAACAATCTTTTGAACAGTGCTACCTCCATCAGTATCAAAACTAATAGTATATTTCTTATTACCATTTGTTAGTAATAAAATAACACCAACTATAACACCTACTAATACAATAGATAACACTATTAATAAAATTTTATTTTTAAATAACTTTTTCATTTCCATTCTCTTTATACAAAAAGTATATCATTTTTTATAATAGAAGTACACATATTATTCTTATTTTTATAACAAATCATTCACATTATTCAAATTAAAAAAGCATATAAATTATGCTTTATTCATTTGGCTTAAATATTATTTTAACAGCTGCATTCTTACCTGAAGTCAGTTTTTCAAATGATTCTTGTGCTTTATCTAATGTCACTTTTTCATCAATATATTTTATAACATTAATCTTTTTATTAGCTATTAAATCAATGCATGTATCAAATTCTTTTTCAGTGTAAGCAATAGCTCCTTGCATTTTGATTTCTGACAATACTGATACTACTGTTGGTATAGTTATTGGTTCAAGTGAAACACCAACTAAAATTATTTCTCCACCAGGTCTTACCGACATAATTGCTTCGCTAACAGCAGGTGAGTTTCCACAACATTCAATTACTGTATCAAATCCACCTTTAGTTTTTTCTTTTAAAGTAGGTATTACTTTTTCATCTAATGCATTAAAGTATTCATTAACTTTTCCATAAGCAATAGATTTCTTACCTCTTTTTTTATTAGTTTCAAGAAGTGCAACATAAGTTGCTCCGTTTAGTTTAGCAAATTCAGCGGACATTAATCCAATAATTCCACCTCCAATTATTAAAACTTTTGAACCCACTTTAATATTTGAAAGGTTTATAGCGTGTAAAGCTACTGAAGATGGTTCTACCATGCATGCTTCATCAAAAGACATTTTATCAGGAATAACTCTTATCATATCCGGTCTGCAACTTGTATATTCTGCATAACCTCCAGGATTAGTTAAAGCAAGTCCAACAGCTTTTGACCAAGTTTGAGTACAATATTGTGGGTTACCTGTTTTGCACGCTTCACAAATACCACATGGGCTTATAGGAAGTCCAGTTACTCTATCTCCTTTTTTAATATCTTTTCTTGCACCGGCATCTACTACAACACCAGCAAATTCATGGCCCATAACAAGTCCACTTGGATTACCACTAACCCAATAATGAATATCAGACCCACAAATACCACAAGATTCAACTTTTAAAACAACTGACCCATTTGTTGAAACAGGTTTCTCAATAACACCTAATTTCATTTCCTTAGGTCCAACAATTTTTACACATTTCATTCTAATCACCATTAGTATTATAACATTATTTTTAAAAATTATTTGATTCTTAATGCATATTTACATATTATTATCATTTTACCTCAAACGTAGAATCATGATATTCAAATGTTATTCTCTTACTATCACTTAAAAATAATGTACTTAAATAGTTTTCAGCATTATCCCCAATATCAACAATTCTATAATCATATTTTACTTCTTCATTATAAATCTTTTTAAAATCATCAAATGTTGCCATTTTAAAGAAATCTTCTATAACATTTATACTGTCTTCACTAGATTTTGATAATAACCCTCTTATGATAGATAAATATAAATCATATTCTACTTTTAAATTGTCTTCATTTTCATCATATGTAATTGGAAATGT
>CAYVZW010000002.1:2717-20920 GCA_964456325.1 uncultured Clostridium sp.
ATAACAACAATAATCAATTTCATGTATTTTTTCACTAAACACCTCCACATTTTAACCTCATTTGTAATAAAATAGTTATTATACTTATTTACAATCTATTCATGGTTTTTATATGTACGATTATATCATAAATGATTAAAAAATGATATAATGGTCTAGAGGTGAAACAAATGGATTTTCAAACATTAAAAGAAAAAATTAGTACCGCCGTACAAAATATTAAATCTAAATTTAGTAAGGATTCTTCAAATGTTAGTACTTCAGAAAAAAGTGAAGATAATATTAATACAAATGAAGATGGTATGATGAGCATAGATGATTATTTTGCACAAACACCTTCTGAATCTACATCATCAAGACCCGAAAAAAAAGAAAATGGTGCTTTAAAAAAAGGATTAGATGCCGCTAAATCATTTATAGGTGAAACTAATTATAATCCATTTGCAGACCAGGAAGAAACAAGGAAAATTGATAAGAAGGAATTTAAAGATAATTGGTTTAAAATTTTTATAAAGATTTTAATAGCTTTTATAATGATTTTTCTTGCTGTTCTACTTGCTATTATTATTTATAAATTTGGTTATGATTTATTACATGATACCGATATATCAAGTATGGGTGGTTATTCTGATTTTCTCGTTCCTGAAGGTAATTTATCACCAACTATTAATGAAAATGATTTAATAATTGTTCAAAAACTTGAGTTTTATGAAGAAGGAGATATTATTTTATATGAATTTGCAGGGACATCACATAAAATAGGAAAAGTTGCAGACATAGTTAGAGGATACTACATAGTAACAGATAATAATATAAAAGAAGATGATTATAATTCTAAAATATCAGAAGATTTGGTAGTTGGTAAAACTGTAAAAGTTATCAGTAATTTTAAAGGATTTTATAATTTTATAACTAGTCCAATTGCTGTAGTACTCTTAGTTGTAGTTATAGCTTCTTACTTCTATTTGATTTCAAAAGGTAAAGTTAAAGATAATAAAGGAATAGTATAATGAGTATAAGCAAAGTAAAAGAGTATTTCAAAAAATTTAATATAGATAGTAGAATTAAAGAATTTGATGTTAGTAGTGCTACTGTTGATTTAGCTGCTAAAGCGCTAAATACAGATGGATGCAGAATTGCAAAAACAATGTCATTTATGCTAAAAAATAATAGTACAATATTAATTGTTTTAGCTGGAGATGCCAAAATAGACAATCATAAGTTTAAGGATTATTTTCACGAAAAAGCACGCATGATTCCATTTGATGATGTAGAAAAGTATGTTGGACATAAAACTGGAGGAGTTTGCCCTTTTGCAATTAATGATAATGTTATAGTATATCTTGATAATTCATTAAAAAGATTTGATACTGTTTTTCCAGCTTGTGGTTCTCCTTCTTCGGCAATTGAACTTTCAATTCCAGAATTAGAAAAGTATTCAAACTATAAAGAATGGATTGATGTCAGTATAGTATTATAAAAGTGTAGTTTTACCTACACTTTATTTAATGTTTGAAATTGGAAACTTGCTTGTAAGCTCAAGCACTTCCTTTTTGCATTCCTCCAATACTTTCTCACTTTTATAGTTTTTCAATGCTTTTACTATTATATCAACAACTTTAATAAATTCTTTATTAGAGAATCCCCTAGTTGTCATTGCTGGTGTGCCAAGTCTTAAGCCACTAGTTACACTAGGTTTTTCAGTATCGTAAGGTATAGAATTCTTATTAACAGTAATACATATTTCATCTAATATTGCTTCTGCTTCTTTTCCAGTAAGTCCAAAACTTGATTTAACATTAATTAGCATTAAATGATTATCAGTTCCTCCAGATACAACTTTTACACCATATTTTATAAATTCATTTGCCATAGCTTTTGCATTATCAACAACATTTTTAATATATTCTTTGAATGATGGTTGTAATGCTTCATAAAAGCATTGTGCTTTAGCTCCAACAACATGCATAAGGGGTCCACCTTGTATGCCAGGGAAAATAGCTTTGTTAATTTTTGCCATTAATTCTTCATCATTACAAAGTATTAATCCACCACGAGGGCCTCTTAACGTCTTATGAGTAGTAGTAGTAACTACATCAGCATAAGGAATTGGTGAGGGATGATAACCAGTTGCAACTAAGCCCGCAATATGAGCCATATCTACCATCAAATAGGCTCCACATTTATCAGCGATTTCTCTAAACTTTTTAAAATCTATTTCACCACTATATGCACTAGACCCGGCAATAATCATTTTTGGTTTTTCACTTAATGCAAGTTCTTCAATCTTTTTATAATCTAGCTTTTCACTTGTTGGATCTATTTCATAACCAATAACATCATAATCAATTCCACTGAAACTCACTTTACTTCCGTGAGTAAGATGTCCACCTTGAGCAAGACTCATTCCAAGTACTTTATCGCCATGATTTAATAAAGCCCTGTAAACAGCCATGTTAGCTGCACTTCCACCATTCGGTTGTACATTAGCATATTTACATCCGAATAACTTGCAAGCATACTCTATTGCTTTATTTTCAAATATATCAATATATTCACAACCACCATAATATCTTCTACCAGGATACCCTTCTGCATATTTATTTGTTAAAATACTCCCTTGTAATTTCAAAATAGAAGAAGAAACATAATTTTCAGATGCAATTAATTCTATATTATTTTGTTGTCTTTTTGTTTCTAATTCTAAAGCTCTTTCTAATTCACTATCCATCACTATCACCTCTTAAATAAGTATATCAAAAAACTTAATTGTTTTACACAATTAAGTATTTATTTTACAATTATTCAACTGATTTTAGTGATTCAACCATTTTAATCTTCTTTAATGCAAAGTATGTAGTAATATCAACTAAAATAGTAAATGCAACAGTTATAAGAATAGAATATATATAACTATCCCAAGAAATAATTGGATCAAACATAGTAATATCTAATTCACATGATTTAATGATATAACCTGTAAGAACATTTCCAAGACCAAGTCCTAATAATATTCCAATGAATGTAAGTATAAAGTTTTCTCTATTAATGTACCTAAATACTTCAAAGTCATAGAAACCTAATACTTTAATTGAAGCAAGTTCTCTTTTTCTTTCACTGATATTTATACTAGCTAAATTGTATAAAACTGCAAATGCTAATAAACCAGCACATACAATTAATACAACAACAACAGCTTTAAAATTATCCATTGTAGAATTAAATATATTCTTCGATGATGATAAGAAGGCAAGAGATGAAACACTATCATAGTTCTTTAGAATATTTGAAAATTCTTTTTCTTCTTCACTATTCATTTCATTTGTTAATAAAAATATTGTATTAAATTCATCACTATTATATTTATCTTTTGACATATAAATATAATGCATAATGTAGTTTTCAGTTATTGCACCAACACTACTCTTATATTCTTTATTACCTGATATATCAAGTTCATCATTAACTTTTAAGTCTAATAAGTTAGCAAGTTTTTCAGATACTATTAATTTATTCCCTAGTGTATATTGTTCTTTACTCTTTCTATTTTGTAATGTTATATAATTTGAAATATCTCCAAATGGGACAATAAGCGTTACTGTTTGATCAGTAGTGTAATTGTCTATATCAATACTTTCTTTTTCAACAATTAAATAATCTTTGACATCTTCTAAATTTGCAATTGACTTAACATCATTCATTTTTTCAGCATAACTTTTGTCTGAATCAAGTGTTACTTCTACTTGATATTTAAATATAGACTCATACTGATTTGGTACCATATTTGTAATACAATCTTGAAGACCAAAACCAGCTAATATTAACCCTGTACAGCCTGCGATTCCAATGATTGTCATTAAGAATCTCTTCTTATATCTAAACACGTTTCTTACTGTCACTTTTCTTGTGAATGATAATCTTTTCCAAATGAATGTTATTCTTTCAAGTAAAACTCTTTTCCCAGCAGCAGGAGATTTAGGTCTCATAAGTTCTGCTGGGACTTCTTTTAATGATTTTCTAACTGCATAAAATGTTGAAGTAACTATACAGAATAATGCGATTAATGTTCCCATTAAAGAATACTCTACATTGAATGTTACTACTAAGTCTCCTAACGTATACATCATAGAATACATATTAAATATAACTTTAGGAAGCAAATAGCAACCAATTGTTAATCCAATAGCGGATCCAAATAGTGTGGCAGTAATTGCATACAACATATATTTAAACATAATTGATGAATCATTATAACCAAGAGATTTTAAAGTACCAAGTTCACTTCTTTCTTCTTCAATCATACGTGTCATACTTGTTAAACAAATAAGCACAGCAACTACATAAAATACAAGTGGGAATATTTGTGCTATTTTTTTAATTCTCTCTGAGTCTGATTTATATTGATTAAATCCAATATTAGATGATAAATCTAATACATACCATTCTGGTTTTTCAAGTTCATCTATGTCTTTTTGTGCATCATCTATCTTTTTTTGTGCATCATCTAGTTCTTCTTCCATTTTCACTTTAGCATCAGCAAGTTCTTTTTTAGCAGTTGCTAGTTTCTTTTTACCATTACTAATTTCTTTTTCAGCATCACTTATTTGTTTTAATGCATCATTTATAGCATTATTAATTTGATTGATACTATTATTAATTGTATTAATAGCGCCTTCTAAGGAAGTTTTAGTTCCATATAATCCTTCTAATTGTTCATTTATTGTATTAAGTATAGCGGTATTTGATTCAACATCTACTCCTGCATCAATTAAAGCTTGAACATTTGCTTTATTAGTTTCCAAAGGACCAATGCTCGTGTTAACTTCATTTAATTGTGCAGTGTATGTTACTTTGCTTGCGTTAAGTGCATCAATATTATCTTGTGCTTCTTTTTGTTTTGATGACATTTCATTCTTAGCATTATTTAGTGCTGTTTCACTATTTTGAATTGTCTTACTTGCAGAAGTAATTTTCTTTTCAGCATCACTAATTTTATCTTCAGCTTCTTTTTTAGAATCATTATACTCTTGTATTTTCTCATTTAAAGTATTCTGAGCATCTTCTTTTTCATCCTTATATCTTCTATCTTGTAAATAATTAGATATACCTTCTAAATCATATACATTGTCATCAATCAATGAGTCATATTTACTGCTAAATCTATTCATATTATCTGAAACATCAACATATGCTTCAGTATAATAATCAATATTAAAATTATCATAATATGTGTATATATAAAATGATATAGTTCCGGATAATAACTTAGTACTTCCTCTTTCACGAGATATGTATAAAGGACTATTTACAGTACCAACTATTGTAAGTTCTTTTTCTTTTAAGTCATCGGTTTCAACAGTAATTGTTTCCCCAATTGCTAACTTATCATGATACTTTCCAGAATCTACAACACATTCACTATTGTTTTCAGGTAATCTTCCATCTATTATTATTGGTTTATTCATTTTATTATCTTTATTATAAGACATTACTTTAACAGCATATTCATTATCTATTTTAACAATCGCATCTAAACTATATGAAGGTTCTATGTTGTATCCTTGATCACTTAAATATGTAATATCATCTTCAGTTAATCCCCAATCTGAAGCAATAAAAATATCATACAAATTATATTTATCAAATAATTTATTAGCGGTATTTTGCATATCAGGAGAGGTTGCTTTTATTCCAGCAAAAAAACCTACTCCTAATAAAACAATCATTAGGATTGATATAAACCTCTTAATGGTTTTTTTAATACTAAGAAAACATATTTTAGTTAATGTTTTCACTACCACTCAATCCTTTCAATATCTTCTGGTTTTTTATTTATTTTAATCTCTTCTACCCTTCCACTTTTAAATCTAATAACTTTATCAGCCATTGGCGCAATAGCGGAATTATGTGTAACTATTATTACAGTCATCTTTCTTTTTCTAGCAGTATCTTGTAATAACTTTAATATTTGTTTACCAGTTACATAATCAAGTGCTCCGGTTGGTTCATCACATAACAAAAGTCCTGGATTTTTAGCAAGTGCTCTTGCTATAGCAACTCTTTGTTGTTCTCCACCTGATAATTGAGAAGGAAAGTTATACAATCTATCTTCTAATCCTACACTTTCAAGTGTTTCTTTAGGAGATAATGACTTCTTACATATTTCAGTAGCAAGTTCAACATTTTCAATTGCTGTTAAATTTTGAATTAAATTATAAAACTGAAATACAAATCCAATAGTGGTTCTTCTATATTTAATTAAATCTACTTTTCTATACTTAGTTATATCTTTATTAGCTACTTTAATAGTGCCTTCAGTTGCTTTATCCATACCACCAAGAATGTTTAATAATGTAGTTTTACCTGCCCCAGAATGGCCTAAAATAACTACAAGTTCTCCTTGATTAATATCAAAACTAACATTATCAAGAGCAATAACTTTAATATCTCCACCTTTATAAACTTTAAATACATTCTTAAATTCAATATATGCCATAGTTCCTCCTTAAATTAGTATTATTATATAACAAATATAAACATTTTAAAACATACTTCATACAATATACACATAAAAGAGAAGTATTATTTACTTCTCATCTATAAACTTATTGTCTTTCTTTTCTTCTTCCTTTTCTTCCATCTCATTAATTTTATCTTTTACTTGATCATTAACATTTCTAAATTTAGGATCAATTCTCTCATTGATTGGAGTAATGGTTCTACTTGAAGTATCAGATAACCTAGAATTCAGCTTATCAAGTGTTTCAGTATTTGTATATGCTCCAAGTGATGAAGAACTGCCACTTAATCTTTCATTAATTTTAGATGCATTATTAGTAAAACTTTCATCTTTTACTTTATATTTACTTCTCATTTTAATGTCTCTATATTCAGATTTTTTCTCTTTATTATATTCTAAATCCAAAGAATCTCTTATACTAACATTAGCGTAACTTCTCATTCTATTATTTCTAAACCTAATGAACAAATATATACTTACACCTACTACTATTAAGAATATACAAGTAATGATCATTCCAACATTAAGCTTATTAACTTCAAAGTAAATCTCATTTACTTTTCCATATGTTAAATTCCATGTATATTTTCCATCTTTAACAATATCAGCATTACTTTTAGATATATTAATAGATGAATCCAATGTAAATGTTGCGGTAGTATTTTTACTTAATTCATTAATACTAGAAGTATTAACAGTTGAACTTGTTACTCCATTTTCATCATTTGCATCTGAACTATAAGCAGTATTACCCATTATGGGCAGATATCTAACCGCATTATCAACATCAGTTAAATTTATTAAAAAACTTGCCACATACTTGTCAGTTAAAAAATGTTTTTTATATTTAAACATATATAGATCATTAAAGTCACTTTTCCCATATTCAGTTAATTCAATTGTTTGATTACTATTTAAAGAATTTGCTGATAAACTTCCTATTTGTTTACTCATTTTATAGCCAATCATATCATTATCTATAATTTTTTCTACATTATATCCATTGTATGTAAAAGTATCTTGATCTTGTTTAATTATGTCATTTAAATTATTAAACTCTTCTTTATCAACAAGAATAGTATGTGTAAGAGTAACATATCCATCAGAATCAATAGTCATATTTAAATCACTACTGCCACATGCAGTAAGCACAATCAAAATAATAAATATAAATATAACTTTAACACCTTTTTTCATATTCATTTCCTTATTATTAGTATATCACAACAAAAATAAAAAAAGAATAATATTTCTACATATATTCTTTTAATCTCTCAATTTCAACTTCTAAATATTTCAAATAATTTTTAGCTATTTTCAATGTTCTTTTATCGGCGCATTCTTTATACTTGTCTATTTTACTTGTTAATGATACACTCCCCATAGTAAGACCTTGAACAATCATTTGTGCTATTGCTGAATCACTATTATCTTTCATAGTTTCCATCATTATTCCAAGTTTACTACTTATTTTAGCAATTCCACTACTTTTTTTAGGATCGATATCTTTACTTTCAAGAATCTTCTCACATTTCTTAATATGTTTAGCATATTCTTTAAGTTCAACTTGTAGTAATGGTTTAATTTTGTTTTCTTTGCTTTTAATCTTTTCAATTAAATCATTAGTCGTATAGTATCCCATCTCAGCATTCTCATAGACAAATTCTAGTAATTCCATATTTTCATCTTTATTTTCTTTCATTTTTATCACCTACTATTATTGTGTATTATTTGTTTATTAATATACATTATTTATGTTAAAATAAATAAAAGAGGTGTTTTATGATAAAAGAAAATGAACAAGGTATTCTTGTAGTAGTATCAGGTCCATCAGGTTGTGGAAAAAGCACATTAGATCAAAGATTAATAAAAGAGAGAAATAATATTGAATTATCTATATCAGATACAACAAGAAGTATAAGACAAGGTGAAAAAGATGGTGTCGATTATAATTTTATATCAAAAGAAGAATTCGAAAGTAACATTAAAAATAATAAGTATTTAGAATATGCTATAGTGCACTCCAATAATTATTATGGCACTCCGATTGAAAAGATAGATGAAAAATTATCAAAAGGCATAGACATAATATTAGAAATTGATATAGAAGGAGCTAGAAAGATAAATGAAATTAGAAAGGATGCAGTCTTTATATTTATAATGCCTCCATCAATGATAGAATTAAAAAGGAGATTAATTACTAGATCAACTGAAACAAAAGAACAATTAATTGAAAGATTCAAAACAGCATATAAAGAAATCAATGAAGTTTCAAAATATAATTATATTATAGTAAATGATGATATTGAAGAATCTCTATCAAAAATGAAATCAATACTTACTTGTGAAAAATGTAGAGTAGACAGAATAGAAGATATTTATTTAGGTAATGAAGAAGAAATAATTCATGAAATCTTAATGGATGCCAATATAAAATAGTTACTATTAATAACTATTTTAATTTGCAATCAAACTTTAAATCATTTAATTCATTAATAGCAAGATTATATGTTCCATCAATATCATAATTAACATTATTATAGGTTAGGAAACTTCCATTAAAATTGAATTCAACTATCTCACCATCATTAAATATAAACTTATAAGTTGTAATATCATTACTAACAACAATATCTGACTTTGATAATATTTTAATGTTAATAATATAATCATATATATCTTCTTTTAATGATGTAACATCATAGCAGTAGTCTCCATTATCTCCAGACATAATTGCTTCAACTTTTTCAATGTTATTTGAATTATCCATCATATATTCATAATATGCTGTATATTTAAAATTAAGAAGTTCCTCTTCTTTAGTACAACCAACTAATAATATAGCTAATAAAATTAATAATACTTTTTTCATAATACCTCTCACTTCAATATATTTGTATTAAATATTAGAGTGCTATAAATGAATAACACATCTTGATTATTAAACTCTACATATGAGTTTATTATGTCACTACTTATATATCTTACATCAATTATAGTTATTTTTCTATAGTTTTGCAATAATAAAGGTACTAAACTGCTACCAAATGAGTCTCTAAACACAATTAATTCCTTATCTGTATCATTATTTGTATTAACTTCAATTAATGAAGAAGCACCATCTAGAAACACATCATATGGGTCCATTCCATCAAATTTATTTAAATTATATACTTTATTAAAACTATTATTTTCTAAATACAACACTTCAGAGTCATTAATATATGAATTTGTAAGAATATTTAATTCATCCTTGTTAGTATTAAATCCTGACTGACTTGAATATGTACCATAAAAATATCCAACTTGTTCTTTATTATATTTAGTATTAGTTATATAATTATTCATCGCACTTAATAAAACATCACTCACATCTTCAATAGATTCTTGTTTCCAATGTAAGTCAGTTTTATAATAATCATCTAACGTTAAATAACTAGTTATATCAATATATTCAGAATTTTCAATTCCATTATTTATAATACTAAACATTTTATTATAATCAATTTTCAGATGTTTTGAATCATTTATATAATAATTCTTATCGGGTATTATAGAATAATATACATTATTATTTGATAAATATTTTTCATTTATTGAATTAATTTTATTTATAGTTTTATTTAAATCATTTTCGTTAAGTGGATACATCATTTTAAATATATTGTCTCCAACCATAAAATAACCATTGTTATCATAATTATTAAGTATATTATATGAAACATATGATTTAACACTTCTATATCCATCTCTAAAAACAAATTGATCTACTGTATACTTATCAAATTTAGTAAAATAAGTTGAATCAAGAATAGTACTTATTTTAAACTCAGGAAGTGTTTGTAATTTCCTTCTTTCTGCATATGAAACAGTATTATCTTTAACAATAATATTAACAATCATAACAATAGTTATAAATAATACAAATAAAATAGATTCAACTTTATTTTTCATATTTTCCTTTCTAAAATCTAAAGTATAAGAATGGATTAAATGTACTATCAACAATATATGCAGTACATAAAATCAATAATACAAATAACGTCACTACTTCAACACACTTTATTATATTGTATTCCTTAATCTTGTTATATATTTTAGATAATAATGGAGTAGTACATATAATACTTAATATAACAAGTATTAAATAACTCTTAAAGTAATAAAGAGTTTCAGTATTTGCAAATGATAAAGAGTTTAATCCAAACATATTTTTTAAACTAACAACAACTTCATTTAACCCATCAGCATTAAATATAGTAAAACTAATTATAACTATAAATAATACATAAATATGATTTATTATTTTCTTATTTTCAATCCACTTACCAAATGTAAGTTTTTCAATTAATAATACGACTGCAAAAAATAATCCCCATAATATAAAGTTCCATGATGCACCATGCCAAAATCCTGTTAAAAACCATACAATAAATATATTTCTAATCCATTTAAATTTACTTACTCTATTTCCACCAAGTGGAATATAAACATAATCTCTAAAGAAACTCGATAAAGAGATATGCCATCTTCTCCAAAAATCAGTTACACTTTTGGCAATATATGGATAATTAAAGTTTTCAAGAAACTTAAATCCAAACATTCTTCCAAGTCCAATTGCCATATCACTATAACCAGAAAAATCAAAATATATTTGAAGAGTAAATCCCACTGCTATCAGCCATGAAGATAAGATAGATGATGAACTACTTTTTAACACTTCAACAAACAATCCTAAATTATTTGCGAGTAACACTTTTTTTGACAAACCAATTACAAATCTACTAACTCCATATGAAAAGTTGTCATACGAAATATCTTTGTTTTTAAGTTCCTCATTTATAGTTTTATATCTAACTATAGGCCCAGCAACTAATTGTGGGAAAAGTGTTATATAAGTACCTAATGACAAAATATTTTTTTCAGCAGTAACATCTTTCCTATATACATCTATTATGTAACTTATAGCTTGAAATGTAAAAAAACTTATTCCTAGAGGCATAACTATTTTAAATAATCCAATGTTTGACTTAAAAATAGCGTTAATATTTTCAATAAAGAAATTAGTATACTTAAAATAAACTAAAATACCTATATCCAGTATAAGACCAATAATCAAGTATACTTTTCTAGAAGAATTCTTTTTACTCTTATTAATAAGAATACCTATAAAATAATTAATTACACATGATAAAATAAGAATTAATGTATAAATTCCTTCTCCATAAAAATAAAATACTAAACTAAATATTAATAATACCAAGTTCTTATACTTTTTAGGCACAACAAAATAAGCTATTAAAACTATAGGCAAAAAATAATATAAAAAGGTAATACTAGAAAATAACATAAATTCTCCTAAAGAAAATAGTCATATAAAGACTACTTAAGATTTTTAAAACTTTCATCTAATTTTTGAGCATAATCATTGTCCATTATTAGTATAACTAAGTCACCAATACTATCAACAATTACATTAGATTCATCATCTATTCCTACACATATCCATTTTCTTGGATTAACATTTGCTTTTATATCCTCTTTTAACTTTTCAACATCTTGACCTTCATTTGCTCTTACAAGAACTACTGAATGCGCTATAGAACCAACCATTGATTCACTAGCTAATGCTTCTTTAAATTCAATCGCTTCACTTCCTAGATAAACAGATTCATTCTCTTTAGTAACTTCAATATTAGTAAGCATCATCGGTCTATCATCTTCAGGCATTGCTTCATATACTTTAGACATTAAGTCAGCAAGAGTTCCTTCAACATTTTTTTCTTTACCACATCCAACTGTTAACAATAAACAAAATACTAATAATAAAACAAATAATTTCTTCTTCATATCTATCCTCCAATAATATAATATCAATATTGCAAATAAAAAGCAAGAGAGCATGAGTTTTTTTACTAAAGTAAGAGTCCTCAATTTCACTTGCAATTTAAATATATCATTGTTTTGACATCATGTCAACTATTATATTACTAATTTCAGTAGGATTTTCAATTTGTAATCCTTCAATCAATCTTGCTTCAGAATATAATACTTTAGCATATTTCTTAAGTTCTTCTTTGTCAGTATTATACAAATCTTCAAGTTTTTTAACAATAGGATGATTCTTATTAATCTCTAAAACATATTCAGCACTAATTTTATCAGTACCAGGCATTCTATTAATAACTTTTTCCATTTCTATTGATACTTCACCTTCAGCAGTTAAACATACTGGATTATTTGTAAGTTTATTCGTATATTTAACTCCTTTTACTTCAGGTAAAGCTTCTTTCATAGTTTCAAGTATATCTTTACTATCAGTATTTATTTTTTCTATTGCTTCTTTTTCTTCTTTGCTATCTAAATCAAGTTTAGAATCGGCAGCGTTCATAAACTCTTTTTCTTTATATGCTCCAATTGCTTTAATAGCAAACTCATCAACATATTCAGTTAAATACAATATATCATAATTCTTATTCTTAATTTGTTCAACTTGAGGTAGCATATTAATTTTATCTTTAGATTCTCCACATGCATAATATATATCTTTTTGATCTTCTTTCATTTCAGAAACATATTCATTTAATGTAATAAAATCATTTTTAGAAGCAGAATAGAATATTAATAAATCTTGTAATTTATCTTTATCCATTCCAAAATTATTATATACTCCATACTTTAATTGAATACCAAATTCTTTAAAGAATTCTTTATATTTATCTTTATCTTCATTTAACATTGAAGTAAGTTCTTTATTAATTTTAGATTCTATACTCTTAGACATACCTGATAATTTCTTATCATTTTGAAGAGTTTCACGAGATATATTAAGTGATAAATCATCACTATCCACCACTCCTTTTATAAAACTGAAATAGTCTGGTAATAACTCTTCACATTTATCCATTATTAATACACCATTTGAGTATAATTGTAATCCTTTTTTGTATTCTTTTGTATAAAAGTCATATGGTGCTTTAGAAGGAATAAATAATATACTTCTATAACTATATAATCCTTCTACATTAAAATGTATTACTTTTAGTGGATTACTATAGTCATTAAACTTATCCATATAGAAGTTATTATATTCTTCATCTTTAATCTTAGATTTATTCTTATTCCATAATGGAACCATACTATTAATTGTTTCATATTCATAAATAGTATCAAATTCATCTTTATTATCTTTTTTAGGTTCTTTATGTTCACATAATAATTCTATTGGATAGCTAATATAATCAGAATACTTTTTAATAAGTGATTTAATCTTATGTTCTTCAAGATATTCATCATACTCTTCCCCATCCTTAATATGAAGGGTAATTAAGGTACCAATTTCATCCTTTTTAGATTCGTCTATTGTATACCCATCAGATCCACTACTTTTCCATAAGTAGGCCGTATCACTTTCCATAGCCTTAGATAATACTTCAACTTCAGAACTAACCATAAATGCTGAATAAAAACCAACACCAAATTGTCCGATTATATTAATATTCTTTTTCTTATCAGTATTTTCCTTAAAATCAAATGAACCACTTTTAGCAATAGTACCTAAATTACTTTCAAGTTCATCTTTAGTCATACCACATCCGTTATCAGACAACTTAATAGTTCTATTTTTCTTATCAAGTTCAATAGTAATTCTTAAGTCTTTCTTATCAACCTTAGTTTCTTCAGTAAGTGACTTATAATATAGTTTATCAATTGCATCACTTCCATTAGATATTAATTCTCTTAAGAATATATCCTTATTTGTGTAAACTGAATTAATCATCATATCTAATAATTTTTTAGATTCAGATTTAAATTCTTTCTTTTTCATAAAATCATCTCCTAAATAATTATTATACTCATCATTTAGCACTTGTCAATATTGAGTGCTAAAATATTTAAAAAGTCAATATTTTTATTGACCTCTTTCATTATTACTTTCAACTTCATTTTGACTATTAGTATCAGCATCTATTAATTTCTTTTTATTCTTTCTTATAAAGATTAATATAATTATACCAACTATTATTATTGATGCTATTAGTACTATGTATACCACTGGTCCTACCTCTTCTACATTATCATCGTTACTAATTATTAAATTGCTAATTTCTTCAGGAGTGCTTATACCAGACATATCATCAATATAAACATCTTGTTCATTAGAATATATTGATACATAATAATATCTAATAGAGTTATCACTTTCAACAGTTAAATAGTGTTCAGTTTCATTAATACTAAATTCACCAGTTCCAGTTATCTTACAATTTTTTCCACTACATGTAGCTTCTAATTTGTATGTTTTAACATCACCATTTACTTCAATTTGGGTATTGTTTTCATTGATTTCAGTAATTTCTTTTATATATTCAGCATCATCATTAAATATAAGTTTTATTTTGTTTATAAATGCATCATCATTTTTATTTACTATTTTAACTTTAACATACTCTTCATTGTAGCAATTAGTTTCTAGATTCTTACTTTTGTCTATTACTATAGTATCTTCACCTTCATCATCAGTTCCAGTCGTCGTACTTGAATATTGATAAAATTTAGATTCTTCATTATCTAATAACACTTCAGTAACATCACTTACAACTTTACTTTTTACTTTTAATTTTATATTACCAATAATATTTACATCAGTAGCATATCCGGGTAATAAGAACATACCATCATCTTTAGCATTAGCTTTAACTAGTACATATTTATAATCATCAAGTAAATTATCAACTTCATACATTGAACTACTAGAATTCCATCCATTAGTATTTGAGGAATATTCACCACTTTGACTAACAATTTCAAAATAAGCTGAATCATAACCAATTACATAGTTAATAGCATTTCCAAAGTATCCACTAGGCATTCCATTTAATCCATATTCAAATGTAATGATTTCTCCTGGTACGAATGAACTTTTAGAATTTGTATTTCTTAAAATACATTCTGAGTTATCCGCAAAAACACATACAGGCATTAATATCATTAATAAAACAATCATCATTTTTTTCATAATCTTTTCTCCTATTATCTTAATATAATTTTATAATGATATAGAATTTAAGTCAATAATATCTCTCTATATTATACGATGACCATTTACATCTTTCACTTATAGGGGCATTATTTGATTCGATGTAATAAACAAGTGCGGTATCCTTATCCCCTTTACTTCTATAGTACTCTCCCACTTTATTTAAAGCCCAACTCTCCCCTAAATCAGCACTTAATTTGTAATACTTAATAGCCTCTTCTATGTTACCATCATTTTCATACATCTTCCCTAAATTATTAAATGCATATGTATATCCCATCTCACTTGACAATTTAAAATAATGAATTGCTTTATCTTTATTTATTTCTTTATTTGGATTAAGTCCACTTAAATAACATTTTCCCATTGTATTAAGCCCCGCAGCACTTCCAAGCTCAATAGATTTATTTAAATAATACCAAAATGTATCAAAATTGTAATCTACTCTATTAGTCATTATCATATTAGCTATCATCCAACATGCTTTAGGATGATTCTTTTTTGCGGCCTTCATATAATAATAAAATGATTTTTCATAGTTTTTGTCTCCACTTACTAATCCATCAAATTCAAAAGATCCTAAATCAGCACATGCATACATATTATCTTTTTTAGATAAATATATTAATGAAGTAATGAAACTAACTCCTTCATACATTTTAATTTTTAAATATTCTTCTAACTCATCTTTATTTATTTTAATGTTAATAACTTGTGTATAAATAGGTTGCTTATTATCAATTATTGCATAACACAATAATTCAATTATACATTCATATAGATTATTATTATCAATTAATTTACTAATATTAGTTGTAAACTCATTATCAATGTTATTATCATTACAAGAAATATCCAATAATTTTATACACAATTCTTTTAATTTGGAGTTAGAATTAATAATTTCAATACTTTTGTCATTTTTAATGTAGACATACTCATTTAATATGCTTATGAGTGACAAAATTATATCAATAAATACATCTTTATCTTGTTCATATTGATTCTTTAAAACAATGTACTTTCTTTTATATAAAACTCCTATTGCCCTAATTCCAATACAATAATTATTAACAGTTGTTGCATTTATATTGTTTTCATTAAAAAGTGTACAAAATATTTCACTTTGCATTGCACTATTACCATTAGCAATCATTTTAATATTATTAAAAATATTACCTAAAGATAAATATTTTTTATTGTTATTCATTTTTATATAGTTCTTTTTCATAACTAAATTATATCACAGTGTGGATTATATGTGGATACACAAATATATACTTTTTTAAGGATATAACTATATAATTATATTAGAAAGGAGTTTTATGAAAACATTTATTAAAAATTACAAATCATCATTAATACTAATCGCATCAATTATTGTTGGTACTGTTATAGGGCTAATATTTAAGGAAGGGGCAAGCGTATTAAGTCCATTTGGGGACTTGTTCTTAAATCTATTACTTGTAATAATTATTCCGTTAATATTTCTTACAATAACTTGTTCTATAGGTAAAATGAAAACACCTAAGAGACTTGGTAAAATATTAGGGACTATTATAGCAGTATTCATTATTACATCTTTAGTTAGTGTATTAGTTGGATTAATAACTACTAATTCATTTAAACTTGTTAATGTAAAAGATGCAGATAAAATTAAAGAAACACTTACTACTGGAGATGAAATAACTAATGAAGATGTTAATTTTTTAGAAAGAACTGTTCAAACAATTAGTGTTAACAATTTTAGTAAATTACTTACTAATGAAAATATGATAGCATTAATAGTATTTTCAATTTTATTTGGTATTGCTATTAATTTATCAAAAGAAAAAGGAAAAGCATTTCTCAATATTTTAGAAAGTGCAAACTACATTGTACAAAAGTTTATTAAAATTATTATGTATTATGCCCCAATAGGACTTGGATGTTATTTTGCAGCTTTAGTTGGTACATTTGGTGGTTCTCTTGCGATAGGATATGCTAAAACATTTATAATCTATACTATAGCTTGTATACTATTCTATTTTATTGTTTATTCGCTTTACGCTTATATTGCTTCTGGTAAAAAAGGATTTATAAGTTATTGGAAAAATATAATTTCACCAACTATTACGGCAATTGCTACTTGTTCTTCAGCGGCATCTATTCCTGTTAATACAACAGCATCGAAAAAAATTGGTGTACCTGATGATATTGCAGATACAACTATACCACTTGGAACAAGTTTCCATAAAGATGGTTCAATTATTGGAAGTGTATTCAAAATAATGTTTCTTGTATATTTATTTAATAGTAGTGTTAGCACAATGCAAGTTTTAGGTACTGCTTTATTAGCAACATTACTTGTAACAGCTGTTCCAATTGGAGGCGGTACTATTTCAGAAATGCTAATAATTACAATGCTTGGTTTTCCACTAGGTGCTCTTCCATTCCTAACAATAATTGCAACAATAATAGATGCTCCAGCAACAATGCTAAATGTAGTTGGAGATACAGCATCAAGTATGTTAGTAGCAAGAATAGTAGATGGAAAAAATTGGTTAAAAGAAAAGATTTAGGTTAACTAAATCTTTTTTATTGCTTGTCTTTTTCAGTAATAACATTCTCAGGACTAGGACTATAATTCACAGATTCTCCTAC
>CAYVZW010000002.1:21020-28570 GCA_964456325.1 uncultured Clostridium sp.
AAAAATAAAAGAATAACTATTACTAATTATTCTTTGTAAACTATCTTGTGCCACCGCCGCCGCCACCGAAGGATCCGCCTCCACCTCCACCAGAGCTAAATCCACCACCACCAGAACTATAGCTTTGAGCTGCACTTCTTGCTGATGTAGCACTTACTACCGCAGCATGACTAAATTGATTCAATAATATAATGTCTGTAACATCAATATTAGAATTATTCATGTCAGTTAATACTTCAGGATACAATTTCTTAAATTGTTTAGCAACTTCATCTGCTATACCAAATATTTGTGCATACATTAAGTATTCCTTCCATAATTTAACTTCCATAGGTTCTTTAGTATCCATATGTGCAAATTCTTTTAAATACTTTTTAAGACCAGCAAGTTCTATAGCATCTTCTTTTACTTTATCATCAATAACATACTTGCCTTTATCTTTAGTTACTAAAGAATCTTCAATATATAAACTTCTTCCATATTCTTCTGCACGATCAAACCATTTTAACACATAACTATAATTATCTTTTGCATATTTTTGGAATTCGTCCTCATCAAGTATATCATTTTCACTAGCATCTATAATCATATCATATAATGATTTTTCAGCTTCTACATCAACTTCACCAAACTTTGTAAAATCAATACTTGTTACTTCTTTAGTGCCAATTAACTTTTTCTTTTCAGTTTTAATAATTGAGATTTTATCTTTATTTAACCATTTTAGAAAAACAGTACCAAAGAAATCAGTATTCTTATCATTTAAACCATATGCCTGTGCTATAAAGAATGCTCTATAAATATCTTTCTTACAAGGTATGTCTCTAAAAGCATTAATTTCGCTCATTTTAATACCTTTTCCAGCAGTTCCAAATTTATATTTTTGACTACCTTTAGCAATAAAATAGAATGCTGCACCAAATATTGCAAATGGTATTAAATTCATGATAAATGCTAATATTCCTCCAATAACAGAAGTCTTTTGTCCATAATCATAGTCAAAAGTTCCCTCTTCTGCTGAATTATAAACACTATCAAAAGTTTCATACTCATCATAACTATTATCTGTAGTAAAAGTTCCTTGATCAAATTTAACTAATAGTACTAAATAGTCTCCACTACTTAATGGAGTATTTTCTTCATTCGAAGAATAAATCTTTCCATTTGATACATATGCATAACTTTTACTTCCGTATCCCCACACGTCAAGTGTATCAGCATATTCGTTAGGTCCACTTATTTCAATAGTGAAACTTTGTGCTGGGTTATTTAATGCATTAATTAATCTCATATATAAAACTTGAGCATCACTTGTATTAAATATTGCATTTTCAACATCATAAGTTATTGTATATGTTTTATTTCCGTATTCACTAATACCCCAACATAATTCTAATCCTTCATTAACATAATTAATACCATATTGATACTTCTTATCATCAAATGAACCATTAATATCCCATGAAGAATTATATGAGTATACAGTGTCTTCATCACTTACTTCAAAGTTTTTAATAGACATATTTCCTAAATTGTATTCTTCTTTATATACTTCTGTCTTTTCAGTATTATTCATTTTCCATACTTCAGTAACATGTAATGTTCCTTCAGTATCTAATACACCAGTAACATCTATTGATTTAACAGTGTTAGCAAGAGCACTACCCATGCCTATCATACAGACAATAAGAGTAAATAATATTATCCTAATCTTTTTCATGACTCTCCTTTCATCATCCAATAGGAAAAAAGACTTACAAATGTAAGTCTAGAATTTAACTGATACGTTTTCTTTTTCTTTTTCGCTTGCTTCAAAGAATGGTTCAGGTTTAAATCCGAACATTCCAGCAATTATATTACTTGGAAACATTTCAATTTTATTCTTATAAGCCATTACATTGTCATTATAGAATTGTCTTGAATAAGATATCTTATCTTCAGTTTCCTTAAGCTCATCTTGTAACTTTGTAAAATTAGTATTAGCTTTTAAATCAGGATAACTTTCAGCTAAAGCAAATATTTTGCTGATTGCATTAGATAACTCACCATTAGCTTTAATTTCTTCTTCTGGTGTTTTAGCAGCAGTAAAACTATTTCTAGCTTGAATTACTTTTTCTAATGTTTCGCTTTCATGTTTAGCATATCCTTTAACAGTTTCTACTAAGTTAGGTATTAAATCAAATCTTCTCTTTAATTGAACATCAATTTGAGCCCATTGATCTTTTACCTTATTTCTTAATGAAACTAAACCATTATAGTTTCCTACTACAAATAATAGTAATACAACAACAACAGCAGCAACAATAATCCATACCATAATTAATCCTCCTTCTTATAAAAATATTATACAATAATTTTAAATGTATAACAATAACTAGTTAGTCATTTAACATTATTTTACTTGTTAAAGTATATGAAATATGTTATAAATAATACATGAAAAATAATATAATAAGACTAATTATATTTCTATGCTTTGTAGTAATAATGGGAATTCTTATGAATAAAGAATTAGTTGTTACAGTTTTTAAATCTGGTGATAACCTTGTATTTAATTATAATGACACTATATATGTAAAAGATTTAGTAGATATAGAGAATGCTACACTTGTTGAAGATAATAAATCCCTTGATACAAGTTCTTTAGGAGAAAAAACGATTGAAGTAAAGTATAAAAATAATAGAGAATTACTTATTTATAATTTAACATATAATGTTATTGATAATATAGCTCCAGTTATTATGGGTTCTACAACACACACTATTAAAAAAGGTTCAACTCTTGATTTAGTTAACTCAATGCTGTGTGGAGACAATTATGATAAAAGACCTAATTGCTACATTGAAGGGGATTATGATTTTAATAAAGTTGGTGAATATAATTTAAAATATATAGCAGTAGATTCTTCGGATAATAAAACAGAAAGAGATTATAAATTAATTGTTAAAAATAAGTTAGAAAGTAGTGGCAGTAGTTCTTCTTCAACATATCAGTTATCTACACTTATTAACGATCACAAAAGTGAAGACACTATAATTGGTATTGATGTTTCATCTTGGCAAGGTTCAATAGATTGGAGTAAAGTTAAATCTTCAGGTGTAGAATTTGCTATGATAAGAATCGGATTTGGATACAATAGTGATAATGAATTAGTATATGATAATAGGTTTAAAGATAATTTAAAGAATGCTAAAGAAGCTGGTATTAAAGTTGGATTATACTTTTATACATATGCTAAGAATAATGAAGAAGCTATCAACCAAGCAAAATGGATTGTTGAAGCATTAGATGGTGAAACACTTGATTTAGGTATAGCTTTTGATTGGGAAATATGGAGTAAATTTAATTCATATAATATTAGTTTTACTGATCTAAATAATATGGCTGAATCATTTTTTAAAGAATTAGAAAAAAACGGATATGAAGGTATGATATATGGAAGTTGTTCATATTTAGAAAGAATATGGAATTTACCAAATTATAAAACATGGCTTGCTCATTATGCAACAAAAACAGATTACACAAAAGACTATTATATTTGGCAATTATCAAGCAATGGAAAAGTTGATGGAATAAGTGGATATGTAGACTTAGATGTTCTATATAAAAAGTAATCATTTCTGATTACTTTAGGAATCTTATTCTTTTTTCTTTTCTTAAAAAGCTTGCGGTATCATCAATAGTCTCTTCAAATTCTCTTGGTTTATAATCTAGTTCTCTAGTAGCTTTTTCATGTGAGAAGTTTGAATTACTATCAAGAGTAAATAATGAATAGCTTGTATATAGTGGAGGTTCTTTTCTAATCTCATAATATTTTTCAGCAATTGGTGCGGTTAACTTAGCAAACCACATTGGTAAATAAGTTTTAATTTCTTTTTTCTTTGTAATTTTCGCCAATAAATCAAGTAATGTTTTAACTTCAAAATATTTATTTGATAAAATATAACATTCACCTTTTTTACCTTTTTCGGTTGCTGTTACTATTCCTTTACTTACATCTCTTGCATCTACGAAGTCATATCCTCCTTGTACTCCAGCAGTTAAAGTTCCATTACAAAAGTCTATAACCATTTGAGTAATATGACCTTTTCCATAATCATTTGGTCCTAAGATGCCTGAAGGATGAACTACAGTTGCATTAAGGCCTTTTGAGGCAGCATCTAAAACATAAGCAGTTGCTTCCGCTTTTGTTTTAGCATATAACCCTTCAACATCATCTGGGTTAAAACATGTTGTTTCAGTAATTATCTCATGGTTTGGTTTTTCTTTAATAGCATGTACTGAACTAACATAAAGCATCTTTTTAACATTATTTTTAACGCACTCATCTACTACATTTTTAGTCCCATTAACATTAACATCATATACTAAACTATTATATTTTGATCCAATACTAACAATTCCGGCAGCATGTATAACAATTAAATCATCATTATCAGGATTCTTAAAGAAATTATCCAAGTCACTCTTATTCCTTATGTCTCCATAACACACTTCCACATTTTCTGGTAACTTGCATACATTTTTATCATTAGGTAGCACTAATACTTTTACATTTTCACCAAGTAAGCATAATTCATTAACAATATTAAGTCCTAAATGACCAGCAGCACCAGTAACTAAATACTTTTCCATATACTCCTCCTAAGTTATATATTATTATAACATACATAACAATTATGTAATATAGTAAAATATATTTTATAAATAATTTTAAGTATGATATAATACAATTAATTATTGGAAGAGTTATATGAAAAAAATATTAATAACATATGCTTCTTATGGAAGTGGTCACAAAACAATAGCCGAATATATTAGAGATTACATTAAAGATGAATCAAAGTATGAAATTAAAGTAATTGATATATTAGACTATACTGGGAAAATAGTTAATATAGATTTAACTTTATTTGATTTTGTTTATAAACATAGAATGGAAAACTTCTTTAATTTAGCATATAACTTTATGGATAATAGAGTATTAGAAAAGAATTACGAATTTCATTTCAAACATTTTGTTTATAATAATAGACTAAGAGATATCTTTTGTGAATTTAATCCGGATATTGTTATTTCATCACATTTTTATGGAAGTAATGTTGCTAGTTATTTAAAAAGACAAGGCCTAATAAACCCTGAAGTTATAACAATAGTTACTGATTATAAAATACATAAATTTTGGATGTCTAGTGGAAACCCAGATGAAAGATTTATAGTTGCTAATGAAATAGTTAAAAACAATATGATAAAAAGAAAATGTTACTCAAATAATATCTATTCTTTTGGACTACCATATAATGAAAAATTAAAAATAAGTATTCTTCCAAAAGAAAGAATCTTTGAAAAATACAATTTACCAAAAAATAAAAAAGTAATATTATTCTTTGGCGGAGGTTCTAATGGAAGCGATGCTTACTATAGTTATTTAAAAACTTTATTAAAAGTAAATTTAGATTATCAAATAATATTTGTATGTGGTAAAAGCGAACATTTAAAAGCAAAGGCATCTTTATTAGAAGAAGAATGTGATAACTTAACTGTACTTGGTTTTGTAACAAATGTATATGAATTACTAGAAATTTCTTCAATTGTTATAACAAAACCAGGTGGAGCTACTGTAACAGAATGTTTAGAAATGCAAAAGTTTATGTTACTTATTCCAGGAATTGGTGGTCAAGAGAATTATAATGCAAAGTTTGTTTCTAAGAATGGCTATGGGGTATTTAGAAGAAGCAAAATTAGTTTTATGCTATTTCTATACTTTTATGTTAAGAATACAAATAAATATAAAATGTTTTATAATAATAAAAAAGTAAATAGTGATTCACTAAAGAAAATAAAGAATCTAGTTGATAGTTTGTAGGAGGTAAAGTTGAAAGATAGGAAAAATAAATTCGGAATATTTATATATTTCTTTCTAAGAATTATAGTTATTCTAATAATGATAAGACAAATATATTTAAAAGAATGGTTTTTAGCATTCGCATGCTTTTATACATTAGTTGTATTTACATTTGTATACTCCTTACCAAAATGGTCAAAAAAGGGATTAAAAGTAGAACTACCTAATGCATTAGAAATAACAATATATGCATTTGTATTCTGTGCTGAAATATTAGGTGAGATTGGTAGATATTATTTAACAATACCTTGGTGGGATAAACTACTACATACAACAAGCGGTTTTATTCTAGCGGGAGTTGGAATATCAATTATTGATTTATTAAATAAAAATAAATATAATCATTTTTCACTATCTCCAATATATGTCACTATCGCATCATTTTGTTTTTCAATGACTATTCTAGTACTATGGGAATTCTTTGAATTCACATCAGATGTATTCTTTAAAACGGATATGCAAAAAGATACATTTATAACTGAAATAAATAGTGTAGACTTAAATGATGATAAAATAAATAAACCAGTTAAAGTAGAAATTAGTTCACTAGAGGTAAATGGAGAAGATTGGTACGCGAAATATGGAGGATACTTAGATGTTGGCTTATACGATACAATGATTGATTTATTAGATGGCTGTATAGGTGCATTAGTATTCTCATTCTTTGGAGCAAGATATTTAAAAAGAAAAGATGAGAAATCTATTGTAAGAGGTTTTATTCCAAAATATGATTTCGAAGAAAAAGATTAATTCTTTAATACATAATCTACTATATCTTTAGTAGCATTAGAATTAATCTTTTTATTTTGATTAAGTAAAATTTTATTTCTTAATTTATCATTTTCAAGTAAAGAGTTAACTGCATTTACTAGTTCATCTATATCATTAATTTCAATTGACATGCCACCTTTACTAAAAAAACTTGCATTTTTAGTTTCACATCCAGGTATTGGAAATGTATGAATAAGTGGTATATTTTTAACCGCAGCTTCAGTTGAAGATAAGCCTCCTGGTTTAGATAATATAATTTCAGAAGCATCCATATAATACTCAACTTTGTCAGTAAATGGTATACATCTTATCTTATCTTTATTATATCTTTCGTTAATTTCAGTAAGTAATTCTTTATTTTTTCCAGCTAATACTAATATAAGAACATTATCACTAGTTTTTCTGAGTAACGGATCTATCATTTCAATTACATTTCCACAGCCTACTCCACCAGTCATAATCAAAACTATTTTTTTATTTATGGGTAGAGAAAGTTCTTTTTTACAAAATTCTTTATCATATTTCTTATTAAATTTTGATGATACTGGTATTCCAAATGTTAATAACTTGTTTGAATCTATTTTCTTTCTCGTAAATTCTTTAATTAATGATTTATCTGGAATAAAATATTTATTCATTTCAGTTTCTTCAATAAAAGGTATAGCGGTATAGTCAGTTAATACACCATAACACTTAATATTTAATTTTTTATTTCTTTTTAAATATGTCATTGCTTCCATTGGAAACAAATGAGTACATATTACGGTATCTATTTTATTAGAAATTATATATTTAAACATGTTATTGGAATATATTGTATTAGCATAATATACTGGACTTTTAAGTTCAGGATTACTTACTACTTGTCCTGCT
>CAYVZW010000003.1:0-27863 GCA_964456325.1 uncultured Clostridium sp.
GCCAATAGATATTAACGAAAAAGGACAAGTATTTGATGCACCACCTACTGAATCATTAGAAATAAGTAGTAAGTATCTTGAGAGTAAATTCAATGAAGCTAAAAAAGAGCATCCTGTTAGTCAAGAGATTCTTGATAAATTAGAGGATATGGATGATTATGTTATTGAACATTTTAGACTTGCTTTTGGTAACAGAATTGTTAAACATATAAAAGAATTCGTTCCAGTTTACGTTGGATGTGGTGGAAAAGAAATAGATGGATTTGACTATATTCTTTGTAAAAAAGTTCTTAGAAAATTTGAACAATTAAACTTATCATTTATTAGAGATGAAATAGATGGATTTGTTGAGTATCTTGACAAAACATTTGGTAAAGAAAATATGAATGAAAGTAAAGCATATTTAGAAAGACTTAAAAAGTTAATGTAGGTGAATTATGAGAAATTTAGATAAAATATATAATTCAGCTAGTGAAAAAACAAAGAATGAATTTAAAGATAATGTTAATTCTAAATTGTTATTACAAGATTCTGAACAAAAAGTTAAATTAGATTATTCCTGGTTAGACAAAATTGAAGAATGTATTACTAGTTTAGATAATATTGTACGAAATCCTAAAAAGTTCATTCAACAAGAAGAAGAAGTTGTTAATGTTGAAAAAGCAAAGAAACTTACTCAAGAAAGTGTAGTTCACTTAGCCACTCATACAAACTTCATTCAAAAGTATGACCCAATTGAAGATACCATTACTCCTTCAAAAGTGTTAAATATCAATAAAGAAGAAAGCTATGATATTTATGAAAATAGATTTATTTATTCATTATTAATGAATTTAGCAATGTTTATGTCTAAAAGAAAAGAGCTTGTTGGATTGGGCTCCAGTTCAAACTCAAATAAAAAATATAACTATTCTTCTGAAACAAGGTTAGGTAAAGAAGCATTAAAGTTTAACTTAAGTATGGAGAGCAATGTATATGAAGATTTAACTGTTAATAGTTCTGGAGTTTCAGTTGGGGATAGGTTTAGTAAAATACAACTTATCATTGCTGACTTTATGCATAGTACATTTTTTAAAGAACTTCAAAGTGGAAATATATTAATGGTAAAGTCACCTATTAGAAAAACAAATATAATACTTAAAAATAATGACTTTAAAAAAGCATTAGAATTGTGGGAATTTATTGAAAGGTATAATGTTAATGATAAAGAAGAAGTTAACGAAACTAAAAATTATAATATAACTGGAGAAGTTAAACAAACAATGGATGACGCTTTCTTATTAGATTATTTAATTCTAAATACTGATTCTAAAGAACAAAATAAAAAAGAATCAATAAATGAATATATTATATCAAAAGCAATAAAGGATTATGTTAATGGAACTGATGATATTGATGAAAATAAATTTAAGAACTCCATTAATAAAGAATTTAAACTAGCTTATAATGACAAAATTAAAAGAGAAAGTAGAATTGAATCATTATTTAAGAAATATATGAAAAAATATAAAAAAGAAGTTTTAAGAATATCTAAAGTCATAGAATAGGAGAAATATGATCAAACAGCATAAAAAAACTTGGGTAGCTGGATTTGAATTACTATTAATAATTGTTACTGTTTTAGTTGCTACATATGCATGGCTTACTAATAATAAACAAGCTGAAGCAAAGGACTTAGTAATTAAAACTGAAAGACACTTTAATTTATTGTTATCAATGGATGATGGTGAAACTTGGGTAACCGAAGCATCGTTAAATATTCCTAATAATTTTGAATTCAAGCATGAGATAACTGGAAATGGAGTCAATATGTATATACCATCTAATAAAAGGGATGACGGGACACCACTTTCATTTACTAATGCAACAGCTGGCAGTGATTACTTAGAGTTCAGCTTAATGTTCAAACTAGCTGCAAATGTATCAGTATTCTTGGATAACATATCATTTGTAAATCCTATGGCTGGAACTGAAGCATCTGATTTAATTGGCGAAGGTGTTGAAAGAATAAGCTCTAGTGGAAACTTTAGTAGAGATTTAATTGCATCTTCTGTGAGAGTTGCATTCATTGATAATAATTATATTGATGGACAGTATGTTATGAATAGTACTGCCAATCTTGTATGGGCTCCAAATAAAGATTATGAAGTTAACTGTGAAAATGAATGTACTGCGAGCATTACTTCTACAAATGTTCAAGATTATAATTATATTGAAGCAGCTAATATTCCAGTAGTTGAGACAAGAGTAAATAATGTTAAAGATGTATTAAGAGCTTCAGGTGAAGATCAAAATGCTAATGGGGATCCTATTCTTACAACTATTGATGTAAATGAAAATGATGGAGTTAAAAGAGTAACTATAAGGATATGGATTGAAGGTAATGACAGAGATAACAGAAATGCATTAACTGGTGGACTTTTCAACATGAATATGCAATTTTCTGCAATAATGAAAGGATTAGATAGTGTTGCTCCATTGGTTACGGTTGGAACTGATAATACAATAAGTGGATATAATAATTTAATGGAATATTCAATAGATTATGGACTTAACTGGATAAAATATGAAGAAGAAAATAATCCGGTGTTTAGTGAAGGAGATGAAGTTAGAGTAAGAAAAAGTGAAACAGCAGAATACTTTGCTTCAAGTTATACTGTGTTAACATATTAGAAAGGAGAACTATGAAAGAAGGAAAACATAAAACAGTATTTACATCTACATTAATTGCTATTGTTGAAGTAGCAGTTCTTTTGACAGTTGCTTCTTATGCATGGTTTTCTGATAAAAGTAATCCTAGTATAACACAAAATAATATCAAAGTTAGTGCTGCTGAAGGGTTAGTTATTAAATTAAATCCTGATAGTGCAGCAAGAACTGTTGTTAATTTAGAAGAAATATTTAGTAATTTTGAATTATTTGAATTAAAACAAATGTCTAGTGCAGACGCCCTTAATTTCTTTACAATTGACTTTGGAGCCGGGCTTGCTAATAATAGGCCACAATATGTTAGGATAAATCCTGAAGAGGATGGATTACTAAATATGGAAGAATACGGATGTGTAGATTATGATTTTTACCTTCAAACTGAAAGTTTTGCTAAACATGTTTATCTACATAAGGATACTGAGATATCTGGTGCAGCTGCTAATGCCATAAGAGTTGCAATAAAGGTAATCGATGAAAACTATAATGTTTTATATATATTTGGAGATACAGCGGAGAAAGGGACAACTGAGTACCCATACACAACTAAAGCAGTTATTGCTGCTGGGCAATTTGATTATTTTTCAACAACAACATCTAGTACTTTAGTATCAAATCAAACGGTCTATACATTTGATGAAAAAAATGGTGGAAGAGGGCAAAGTGATGATGCATCAATAGATTTATCAAAGATACTATTTACGATTCCAGCTAATACAACAGTAAAAGTAAATGTTAAAATATGGCTTGAAGGTGGAGATACAAATTGTACTAATATCTTAGCTTCATCTACAATAGATGCGACAATAAAATTTGGTAGTGCTAATGTATTAAGAGATGCACCTAATGTTTATGCAAATAACTCATTAATAACAATAACAAATTTAGATACTACAATGGAATATAATACAACAAGTGCAACTGCTAGTTCATGGACTACAGTTACAAATCCATCTGTTACATTTGCAAGAGGACAAACAGTATATGTAAGATATGCTGCTGTAGAAAATGTTAGTCCTGAGTCATATGTAACTACTGTACTATTCAATTAGGAGTAAATATGAAAGAAAATGTAAAATCATATTTTAATGTAATTATTACAATACTGCTAATTGCAGCTTCAGTAGCTTGGATGGTTACAGTTGCTTCACAGGGAGAGATAGTTAGTTATAATAGGGACTTAATAATTAATACCTTAGATATTGATGTTGATGTGTATACATATAATACAACAACATTAACATATGAATTATATACTGGTCCCACAATAACAATTAGTAATATGGCACCAAATGATACAAGATTATTTAGATTTGATATTACTAATAATGGAAATACGAATGCTTCTACATCAATTGTATTTTCAAATATAACTGGTGATATTGAAGCACTTAGTGCAAAAATGTATATTGGTTCAACAAGCCCAACAGTTAAAAAACTTAATTTAGGTGAATCAATTGAAGAAACAAATAGTGGAGAAAAAATATTAAGATTTTTTAGCAAAGTGACAATTTTACCAAGTGAAACTAAAAGTATTTATTGGTATATAACAATAGATAGAACAGCAACAAACGAAGTAGCGGATAAAACATTAGAGATAGAAAGTATAAACTTCATTAAACCATAGAAAGGAAAAATATGAAAACAAAAATTTTAAACTTTATACAGAATTTATTATTTATAGTATCAATATTGATATGTGTTTTCATATTAGCACAAAAATTTATATTTAAAGAAACTGGAGTATTTGGATATAGAA
Organism: uncultured Clostridium sp.; assembly: GCA_964456325.1. Classification (GTDB taxonomy): domain Bacteria; phylum Bacillota_I; class Bacilli_A; order RF39; family UBA660; genus CAG-1000. Next base: position 4,466 of record CAYVZW010000003.1, read on the forward strand.
CATATGTAATAATTACAAGTTCAATGTCTCCTCATTTAGAATTAGGAGATGTGATAGTTGTAAAAAGTGTACCTGCTTCAGAAATTAAAGCTGGTGATATAGTAACTTACATAGGAAAAGAATCCGATTTTAAAGGAAAAATCGTAACACACATGGTTAAAGATGTTGAGGTTAATGAAAAGGGTGAATACTTATTTTATACAAAAGGAACTGTAACAAATATGGTAGACCCAGTTGTAAAAGAAGATCAAATATATGGGAAAATGGTATTCAGATTATTCCTAATCAGTTTAGTAAGTAAACTTATAAGATCAAAGATAGGATTCTTTATATTAATATTTGTTCCTTTAGTTATTATATTAATAAAACAATTATTAAATATAAGGAAAGAAGTCAAAAATGAAAAAAATGATGACACTGATAAGATAATAAAAGAATATAAAGATAAAAAGAAAAAAGAAAAGAAAAATAAGAAAAAGATGTTTTCTAAAAAAGAAAAAGTGATGCCTATCGTAGAAATTAAGGATGCCACTTCTGATTTAGAAAAAACAATATATAGTAAAGATTTTAGGGATGAGATTCAAAAGGAACTTGACAAGACAATTATCATTCCAAATCTTAAGAATGAAATTGAAAATAAGATAAAGGAGGAATCTAAAACAATAACACCAACGAGAGGACTAGAAAATACATTAATAAATTCTAATCTCAAAGAGGAGATTGAAAAAATTGAAAAGGATACTCCTGATATTATATATATTGAAGAGTAAAGAAAGGATAATATGAGTGAATTAATTCATAAAATTAATAATAATGCCAAAAACTTTTTCATTAAAGAAAAAGAACTTTTTGCATCTGTTAAAATGAATGAATTAATTAAAAATAAAAATGTTCAAAAATCGATATTTGTTATAATAATGATTGCATTTTTACTCACAGAATCTTTTGCGTGGTTATATGATGAATTTGCTGGTGCTGGTGCTTTATTGAATACAGGTAGAATATCACACTCAATAACTCAATATGACATTGATGGTATTGAAATATCTGATGATAATGAAGTACAAACAATAATGTATGAAACTAATATGAGCAATGTAACAGTAGGAACTAAGTATATAGAAGTAGAGAATACAGGAACACTTGATATGGAATTTTCTTTAGCTTTCTCTTTAGAAGGTCATTATGTTGAAATATCTTCTGAGAATCCTGCTTCTGCAGAGCTTTCTCAAGTAGCAGGGATATTATACTATAGATTATATGAGGTAACTAGTGATGTAGCAGCAACTCCGCTAGGTACATATAGTACTGCATTAGAAGCGTATGCTGCGGCTAACCAACCTTCCTCTGCTATGGAAACTGCAACTGCAATACCAATTAAAAACATGACTTTATTAAATAATCTAATGAAAATAGATATTGTTACAGCTCCAGTTGGTGGAGTTAAAAGTAGTAAAATTTATAGATTTGATTATGGAATGTATAGTGGAGTAAATACTTCAAGATATTCTGATAGTAGTCTTTCTATTCATATAAATGCATATAGTTCTCAAGTTGGCGTAATAACTGCAGAAAACAGAGAAGGCCAAATATGGGAAGTACAAAATGAAACACAATTGCGTGAAATACTAAATTCATCTGTTGCTGGAGATACAATAAAATTAATGGATGATATTAATGTTAGTGGATCACTAAATATAACAAAAAGAGTTAATTTAGACTTAAATGAATTTAATCTTACCATTGCTGATGATTTAGTTTATGAATTTAATAGTTTAGGTGACTTATTAATTGATGCAACTATGTATGGATCTTTAATAGTTGGAAACGATTTTGTAATTAATGCACCTAAAGCAAATGTAACAATTAGAGGTTCTACAAATTCGTATGATGTTGTTGTCGGTGGAACTTTCTCAGTAAATGTACTTCAAGATGGTGAAGCTGATGGACTATATTTAGAAGATGTTAGAATTGTAAAAAGTACAACGGGATTAGTCCCTATAGATATAGTTGTGGATTCTAATTCGAGAATTACCATTGGAACAGATGTAACTGTTGGTTATATTACTGCTTCTGATGGATCTACAAATATCGAGGTAATAAACAATGGTAATTTGACTCAATTAAATTTTTCTAATATGGCTTTACAAGCAACATATACTAAACCTCAAATATATGTATATAATTTAGGAGAAATATATGGTGTTTTAGGAAGCTATGGTATTTTATTACCTTCAACTGCCACTCCTTACATAGGCCCTAATGATGGAAATACATTGATTATAAAAGGTATTACATCTGGAAATATCACTGTTGGTGGTTCTGATGGATTTGATCTTGGAGATATTCAAACGAGTCAGCAAGATGTTTCAGTTGTTCCAATAGAAGGTGAAGAAAATGCATATATAGTATACATTAAGTCTTCTACTGATACTTTACAAGGTCTACTTGAAGATTACTTTACGGATCAAGATTCACTAGATGTAGACGCTGATATTAATAATATAAAGAAAATGATTGTTTGGACACTTAATGCACAGTATTTTGAAGCAGCAGATTTTACTTATGCTAATAGTAGTGCAATGTCATCATTAGAGTATTTAAGCTTATACAATTCAAGGGTAACGGATGGAACTACAAATAATAAAATACCCGATTATGCATTTTTAAATAAAACTACTCTTAAAACTGTAATACTTCCAAAAACAGTTACAATAATTGGAGATTATGCATTTAGTGGTGTACCTTTAGGAACCATTCCAGCTTCTACTGAAACTGAATTTAACTTTGTTACTATTCCAAGCACGGTAACTGATATTGGAGCTTACGCTTTTGATTCTTCAACTTATATAAAATTTGCTTCTTCATTACCACCAACAATAGATTCTACTGCATTTAGCAGTACTTCAAGAATATTTGTTGCGAATGGAAGTATTCCACTTTATCAAGAAGTTGAAGGACTAGTTGATGAACATATTTATATAACTGCTAACCTAGATGATGATAGAAGATATTTTGTATTTGATACATCTAGTGGACTAGGTATATCTTATGTAGTCAATCATTATGTAGCTGCTACAGCATCTACTTTAGGAGTTCCTGAAACATTAACATATCAAGGTAGTGTAAGAAATGTTACTGAAATTGGTAATAATAGTTATAGAGAAATGAATATTAATAATACAAGTGGTGTAATATTGTCTTTAGAGACTCCTGTTACTAGAATTGACCCTTATGCATTTTATGGATTAAATCTAACTGGAGTAGAACATTTTACAAATGTAACTTACATCGGAGATTACTCATTTTATCAAACAAATGTAGTTAGTGTTACTGCTAACCAAGCAACTTATATTGGTAATTATGCATTTTATAACACTAAAGTGGAAACTGTTCATTTAAATAATGCATCTTCAATAGGCAACTATGCATTTTATAATTCTCTATACTTATATGAAGCAAATGTTGGTACTGTTACAACCATTGGAGATTATGCATTCTACAATTGTCCACAAATGCAAAGATTTTACATAAATAATTCAACTAGTTTACTTGTAAATAATACTGAGGAAATTAATTTAACTGTTGGAACAAGCGCATTGTTCTATAATTGGGGTGCTTATATTGATGGAAGACTTAGAATGTATGTGCCGGATGCAACACTTGCAAGTGGGAAAACTGTTTTATCTTTATATAAAGACAAGTTCCCAGCTAATCAACAATATATATATATTACAGGAATAGATATAGGTACTTATACACATTTAGCTGTTCCATATGCATTATCAGAATATACTGTTAGAACAGTTACAGTAAAAAACTATAATAACTCGGATGTTACTGGATATGAAATAATAAGTTATCAGGGTGCTGATTTAAGTGGTTCACTACCAGAATACCTAACAGCTAATTCTACAGCTAAAAATGTTATTTCAGTAGGTGAAGGTGCATATCAAAATGCAGTTGTTGCAACAGGCAGCACATTCTATATTGAATCTACTAAACTAATTAATATTAGCGATAGTGCATTCAAATCATTTAATATAGACCATGTGATTGGTTCATTAATTACTACTATTGGTGCTTCAGCATTTGAAGGAAGTTCTGTTCATTACGGATTCTTTGAAAACCTAAGAACTTTAGGCAATAGAGCATTTTATAACTGCAGTGGACTATATAGACTAAAGTTAGGTGGGGTTACCACTATAGGCTCAGAAGCAGCAGCAGAAACACCTAATTTAACTAGTGTTTTTGTAACAAACACTTTAGTAAACGTATCTTACTCACCTGATGCATTTGATAATACAGGGACAAATATTGCTAGTAGATTTAGAATGTATGTGCCATATGAAACTAATGCAGATATGGTTACATTCTTTAGAGGAATATACACTGATTTAAGTGATTATATTTATCCAACAGGAACAATTATAGGACACTATAGATATGGTTCTATTAATTATGATATTGGTGAATATTCTGTAAGAGAAGTAACTAAAACAAATGCTTCAGGTACAAGTGTTACTGATTATGAAATAATAGAATATCATGGAGCCGATTTAACTAGTAATTTTGTATTTCCTGAAACAGTTGCTCCTGGTAGTGATGCAATAGATTTAAGTTATGTAGTAAATAGAGCTGGAGAAATGGATGTTTCAGTTGCTGTTACAATGACTAATACAAGTGATCTAACAATAACCGCATGGGAAGTTGATGTATTGATAGACGGAGGAATGTATGGTGAAACTGGAGCAGGCGTAACTGCGGTTAATAATACTAGTTATATTACATTTAAAAATGGAAACTCAACCATGGGTAGAATTGTTGCTGGAGGTACTAAAACAGTTAATTTTCATATTAAAAGTACAACTAATGGAATAACTGATATAACAATATCTGCAATAAGATCTACAGTTCCAGGAGCTTCAACATATAATGTTATATCGGTAGGAGATAATGCATTTTCACATGTTTCGACAGTTACAAATGCTGCATTTAACATATCTTCGGATAATTTGTTATATGTAGGTAAAAATGCTTTTGCCAACATGAGTGGTATAAGGCATGTGACACTTCCTAATGTAGTAACTTTAGATAATTATGCATTTTCAAGTTCATCTATAACTCAAGGGACATTTACCTATTTAAATTCTTCGGGTACTGGAGTATTTCAAAATACAAACAATTTATATATTTTAGATTTAGGTAAAGTGCAAACTTTAGGAGCTAATACCATTACAAATGCACCTTATTTGTATCAAGTATTATTTTCTCCACCATTAACTCCATCATTATCAATAGATGCTAATGTATTTACAAATATTGGTTCTTCAACAGAAGACAGACAAAGATTCTATGTAACAAATGGTACAACGAGCACTGGAGATGAATATGTAGATGTATATAAATCCCACTTTCCAACTGTATATCAGCCATATTTCTATTCTTATGATAATATAGTTGGTGATTATACTCCTAGTGGATTGATTGATACAATAAACATAGGTGACTTTTCAATAAAAAATGTTACTATCAATGGTAATTCAGGATATGAAATAGTTGAATATCATGGTACTACTATAGATGCAGGATACGAATTTCCTACTTTATTAGATATTAATGATAGATATTTGACTTCATCAGTTTCAAATATAGATACTCCTTGGGCATCTGGCGGAAATTATGTAACTAATATGGATTTAACAGTTACTAACACTGGAACAGAAACAACAACATCCTGGAAAGTAATTCTTAATATGGCTAATTCTGGTACTATAGTCGGAGTCACTGCTAGTGGAAATGGTGTTTCAATAGATGGAACCAAGGTTACTATAACAAATAGTTATGGAACTGGTACTTTAGCTGGTGGGGCATCTGTTACTGTGTCATTACACGTTACTTTTGGTGGTCCATCAATTAATGTTGCTGTTTTATCAACAAAACAAAATAATACTACCGCTAATAGTATCCCAGTTATATCAATTGGTGATTATGCATTTGGTCATGCTTCGTTTGATGGTACAGCATCTTATGAAATAGATAGTACATATTTAATTAATATAGGTGCTTCAGCATTTCAAAATAATACAGGAATAAGAAATATTAATGCACCTAATGCTCTTTATATTAAATCGAATGCATTTAATGGAGCAAGCAATTTGAAAACTGCACTTTTCTCATCACTAACTACTTTAGAAGAATATGCATTTTATAATGCTACTTCATTAGTTGCAGTGGATTTAGGATTAGTAACTAACTTAGGAAATTATGCTTTTGCAAATGATGCGAATATAGCAAGATTTATATTTAGAAATAGTGTCTATAGTAGTGCAAATGATTTAACATATGGATCAAATACATTCTCTAATGCAGCAACTAATATAGGAAGTAGATTAAGAATATATGTTCCTGGTGGCACAGCAAGTGGTTCATTAACATTTATAGATGTTTATAAGTCAAAACTTCCAACATCTTTTAACAGCTATGTATATGAAATAGGGGAGATGGTTGGATCTTATGTGTTCTCTGATTATGACATTGGAGAGTATGCAATAAAAACAAAATCAATTAATGGAGTAGAAGGATATGAAATAATTGAATATCATGGAGCTGATGTTTCTGCTTCGTTCAGTATACCAAATCAGGTGACTGCTTCTAGTGGCGATAAAAATGTTATATCTATTGGTACAAGGGCATTTGCATTAACTAACATTACTTCAGGAGTGACTTGGAATTTACAAATACCATCTAATGTAGTATATATATCAGATTATGCATTTTACAATAGAGGAATGTCCACAGTATCCGGATACACTCTTTCATATATTGGCAAGTATGCATTTGCTGAATCAACTAGTATAAGAAGTGTAGTATTTGATTCAGTTAATGTTGTTGATGAATATGCATTCTACCATTGTACATCAATGACTACTGCTACATTAGGTACTGGAGTACAAGCTTTAGGTAACTATTCATTCTTCCAAGAGAGTTCTTCAAATGTACTTAGTAGAGTATATATAAATACTGCAACTCCACCAACTATATATCAATATACATTTGCGCAAAAGTTAACTTTTTGGGGTTTTCAATATAATACAACTCCAACTATGTATGTCCCTAATAACTCAATAACTCAGTATAGAAATGCTACTTATTGGAAAAATTATACTATTTCCGGAATAGGATTAACATCTGGTAACTATATTTACGAAGTCGTAAATGATGATGAAGTTAAAATTGTGGGTTATACAGGTGGAAGTTCATCACTTACAATCCCTGCCACTATTGATAATATGCCCGTAGTTCAAATAGCACCAGAAGCATTTGATAATGCATCGTCTCTAACAAGCATTAAAATTGGACAAAATGTTAGAAATGTTGGTAATGGATTCCTACTTGCAAACTCTTCAGTTACTACAATTACAGTAAACTCTAATAATGCATATTTCTCTGCAGAAAATGGTGTTCTTTATAGCAAAGATTATGAAACACTAATAAGATTCCCAAGTGGTAAATCAGTTAGTAATGGATCATATACAATTAGATCTAATACAAAAGTAATAGCTAGTAAGTCATTTGCTAATAATACTAGAATATCTAACCTTACTTTCAATAATGAAGTTATTGCTATTTCAGATTCGGCATTTACAGGTGCAAGAGCATTAACAACAGTAAACTTTAATACAGTAATTCCACCATATTTAACTGGATTTGAATTCTTACCTATGAATGCTGGGCTTACAATTAATTATCCAACAACAACAGATGTAAATGGAGATGAGGTTGATAATTATATTGATAGTACATTCTATGCTTGGTATTTAGTTAGTTCATAAAAAAACTTATAGAGTTTAGATATCTATAAGTTTTATTTTACTTTAGTTAATGTTGAAATATTAGTTGATTTTGAATTAATTATAATAGCTTTATCAGTATCTATTTTACCATATCCAAATACCATTATTTTATCATACTTGCTTTCAGTATTATCATCCTTTTTTGTGGATATTACACAGAAATCTGGTTTTAACAATAAGTAATAATAATTATAGTCCGGGTCTTCATACATCATTTTACCATCTTCAGATTCAACTCCAAAAGAGTATCTATATTTTCCATAACAGAAATTATCCTTTGTATCTTCTGACATGTATTGATAATATGTGTCATCTTTGTTAAATACATATGTCCCACCAATTTCATTATAACTCCATGTACCTTCTAAAATATTATTATATATATTTGGATCAACGTAATTTGGCTTGTAATAAAAGAAATATACTAAAGTAGATGCAATAGTTAATAGTAATACAACTATAGAAAACTTTTGTTTATCGATGAGTCCAAGTATTGAAAAAACTATGGATAAAATAATGAATAGAATAAACAAATACATTATTTGATAAGATAAAACACTAAGGATGACAAAGAATAATCCTACAAAAGATTTCTTAAGTCTAAGTTTACTAAGTTTTTTAATACTATTTTCATTTTCATTCATTTTATATCACACTTATATTTTATCACAAATAGTTAAAAAAACAAACACTCATTTTTCTGAGTATTTGCTTAGTATAAGTTTTTTATTATTAATTAGTCTTTCGTCATGTTTATTTATTTCAAGGGCTTTATTGATATAGTTTAAAGATGACTTGTATTTTCCTAAGTAATAAGAACTTATAGATAATAAATCATAAGGTGTTTCATTCCAGCTGAACACTTCATTAATATATGTTTTTTCATGAAACCTGATTTTCAATGCTTTTAATATGTAGTATTCTACTTTTTTATATTTTTTAAGTTCATAATACAGTAGTGCTAACTCTATATATGGATCTCGTAAGTAAGGTGCTTCTTTTATTGCTAGTTTATACCACATTTCACTTTCCCTATATCTTTTTAGTTCTTTATAACATCTAGCTATAAATCTCATTGAAGCACTTCTTTCATCTTTCCATGTAGCTGATTTAAGACTTAAATGTTTGATTAATGTATCTATTGATTTATTATATTTTTTATAGTACATGTATTCTCTCCCTAAATAATGCATATTTCTGTCATTTAATGGCTCTTCTTTTACTGATAGTTCTAACAGTGGTAAGTATGAACTTCTACTTTTACTAGTATCTGGATAATGATTAAGTATTATATTTTCATTTCTAGTTCTTATTTCATTTGAAGTACTTTGTAGAACTTCATGAACTGGGTGTATCCATTTATAGTTATTTCTACTATGAATCTTATCGTATATAAATGATATGATAGGTTTATTATTTATGAGTGACCAATTATATGTATATTCACATCTTGTAATATTATTATTCCATACATTCTCTAATTCTTTTCTCCAACCTTTATTAAAAACTTCATCTAAGTCTGTACATACACATATGTCAGTATTCTTTGGCACAAACTCTAATGAATCATTTCTTGCCTCATCAAATCTCCAAAAATCATACTCTTTAATATTAACATGGACATTTCTTTCTTTAAGTTTTTTAACTGTATCATCTGTTGAACCTGTGTCTAGAACATATATTTCATCAGCTTCACTCATCGAATCTACCCACTTATTAACAAATTTACTTTCGTTTTTACTTATCGCATATACTATTACTTTCATCTTAAGCTGTCTTCAATACAAATAGACTTGAATCGTGATATATATTAGCAACAGTTGAAGCATTAGTAATAGTTAATTGAGTAGAAGTCGTAATGGTAACACTATGTTGAAATATCATTTGTGTTTCAGTAGTAGTTGCTGATACATATGCTGATGCATTGCCAATTGTAACACCATTTAGTTTCATAGTCGCTCCGACATCACCTGAAGCAGTAGTTGTGTTAGAAATTAATGCTGCATATTGAATGTAATATGTTCCAGCTTCAGTTAAATTTACTGTATTTGGACTTGTAAATGTTATACTACTTCCTGTTGAATTAGTTACACTTCCAAGATTAACTAAAGTTGAAGCTGCAACTGTTTGATCTCCATCATTGCTTAATAAGGCACTATCTAAAGTAACTACTGGTGTAGATCCCGTTGGACCTGTAGGTCCAGTAGCCCCTGTAGGACCCGTAGGTCCAGTTACTCCGATTGGACCGGTTGGACCAGTCGCACCTGTACTTCCTGTAGCCCCAGCAGGTATTACAAAATCTAGTATTGCACTAGTATTTGTTCCAGTATTTGTAACACTAGCATCCGCTCCCGGTTCTCCTGTTGTAGTATTTCCTACCGTAATAGTAGCAGGACCTGTAGGACCTGTAGGACCTGTAGGCCCATAACATGTATATACACTTGGACATACAAAAGGTTTTTTGCATTCACAATTATTATTCATTATTTTTCCTCCTAATATAATTTATTAACAATTATTTCATTAAGTAATAATAAATATCTTCATTATTTTTAAAAAAGCGCTAACTCTAGTTCTATTTCCTATTAAATATTAAAGAATATAGTATAATATTCTTAGGAGTGGAAAAATGGATCAAGAAAAAATAGGTAAATTTATAGCTGAATCTAGAAAACACAAAAAAATGACTCAAGCTGAACTTGCCGAAAAACTGGGGGTAACAGATAAATCAGTAGGTAATTGGGAAAATGGAAGAAACATGCCTGACTTATCACTTATTAATTTATTATGTGATACTTTAGACATAACAGTAAATGACTTTCTTAGTGGAAAACATGTTGAAGAAAAGAACTATAAAAATTCTTTGGAGGAGAATATTATCAAAACATTAGATTATAGTACAAAAAAGGTGAATGAAAAAGATAAAGTTATTGGAATTATATTAATAATTTTTGGAGTTGTTTTATCTGTAACAAGTATTGGAGCATTTGCTAGTGAAAGCAGTTGGGGGAGTATTTACTCATTAATAGGTTGCATAATTTCTTTGATTGGATTTTATAAGTTAATTAAAAAATTAAATCATAGAATTATCTATAGTATTCTATATTTTATAATATATGTTTTATTATTAATTGCTATTGATTATATTGGAGTTATTAATATACATCAAGCACCAAGATTTTCAATTATTAAATTAACTTATGGAGACACAATACTATATGATACTTTATTCTATGATGTGTATAGATGCGATACTGATTCAAATGTAGAATCATGGAATATAGAAAAAAACTCAAAATATGATGTTGAATCAATTAATAATTATTGTAATAAAAAAAGAGAATCAAGACTCTCAAATATTATTAAAAGTGCAAATAATACACAAACTATAGTTATATCTAAATTAACAGAAGTAGAAAGTTCTGACAAACAATATGTTACATCCGTAGATGGAATAAAATATGAACGAGTAAGAGAAATTACAGATAAAGAAGATATTAACAATATAATAAATTTAATTGGCAATGCTAAATATGCAGATGTTATTAATATGATAGGTTATTCTCATTTATTTCAATTATTCGATTCAAATAATAATTTGTTATTTGAGTTTACTATGAATAGAGTAAATGATGGTAATGAAGTCTTGTATATGTACATTGAAGATGAAGTAAAGAATCAATTAGAAAGTTATTTTATTAATTAATTCTTTTTTATTAGATGTGTTTGTTTTTCTAAATATATTTTTTGTATGAAACTTAATTGTATTAGTAGAAAGATTTAATTCTTTTGCAATATCATTATTAGAATAATTTCTTATTAGAAGTTCAGCAACATTTTTTTCTGAATTTGTTAAGTCTTTAAATAAGTTATTTATTGTTTCAAAACTTACTATTTCTTCCATTTTATCACTTATTTTATTGTTTATTATGAATAAAATACATATTGATAAAATAGAAGAGAACAAATATATTGTTATTAAAACATCTATATTATTGTGTGTAATGTTTAATAAAAAGTCTAGTAAGAATACTTGTAATATTCCAATAATATTATAAATAATATATATGCATTTTGACAAAGTATTTTTGTATACTAAATTACAATAATATGGAAGAATAAAGAAGAATGAATTAGACATACCCATTAATATAATACTAATAAACAATGTGTTATGAATATAAAAGAATGCTAAAGATAGTAGAAATATTGCAATATATATTTCCGGGATGTGAGCTTTATTAATATTGATTTTATTTAATACGTAATATAATACTGACCCTAAAAGACTACCTGAATAAAACATTATATTGCCATTTGTAAATTGATTAACAACTGAAGAACCAAAAACTGATATAGTATTAAATATAATTAGAAGAACTATTACACCAATGTACAATACAACATTATCTTCTTTCTTTTCAATAGTTTTAGAAAATTTGATTTCAACATTACTAATTTTATGTAATCCAATAGAAAACAATAAAAGAAGTAATATAGAAATTATATTATAAAAAATAGTTGGGATATTTATATCACTATGTAGTAATATAGATATTAATGAAACACCTATCATTTCTATGAAAACTTGTTTTTTTATATTAATACTATTGTAAGTAAATATATAAATTACTAAAGTTGATAATGACATTATAGAACAACTAGTAATTAATACATATAAACATATTTCATTTAAACAATTTGTTAACAAAACTATAGAAGTTATTATTGAAACATATGTGGAAATTTTACATGCTTTGTATGCTAACTTAGGAAAAAATGTAAATAATACAATTGATATAACTGAAACTAATACACATAATAATGATAAATTACTAATAAAGTATGGATTATTATTGATTGATGAAGCAATAACACTATTATTGGCATCTATCCAAATTATACCCATTTGCCATATTACATATAGAGACATAAGTATCAGCATATATGTAGGTAGTAATTCATTTTTTTGATTAAATTTCTTTTCTAAAAAATCTTTTATCATATTCTCTTCCTTGATTTGATTATAACATAGAATTTACAAATTTAACACAAAACTACCCTAAAAGGGTAGTTCATTTTTTGTAAAAAATATAGTAAATTTAGTATATAAATTGTTGTAAGACGATTATTAATTAGAGGAGGTGAGAATATGAAGAAAAAAGTAATGATGTGTATACTTGCTATACTATTATCTTTTATTATTGTCGGCTGTGTAAATAATGGTGCAATAGATAATGATGAAAGTAATGATAATAATGAAAATATTAATGAAAACACTAATGTGGAAGAAACTATTGATAATTTCGATCTATATTCTGATGACACTAAGATTGTATTTAATTATATGGGTGTTTATCAAATAGTTTATTATCATACTGGGGACACAATAACAGGGTTAGAATGGTATTATAACTATGAAAATAGTGAAACAGCTTCTTATATGGTAGCGGGTATTAAAGCAAGTATAGATGAAGATGATAATGTTGAAAGTGTTAAACAAAAAGGCAAATATGTAATTGTTAAATTTAAAGAAGAAGAATATAAAGATATGTCTTTAGAACAAGTAAAACAATCTTATTCATATTTAGAAGAAGTAAAAAATAATAATTAATTAGAAGGAGAAGTAAATGGAAAATAAAGAAAATGAAATAAAAGAGGAAAAGAATTTTAAAGATAAAGCAAAAGATATTGTAAATGATGTAAAAGATGATAGTAAATCATTTGACAAAAAAGAAAAAGAAGATGGTAAAGGAATGGCAATTCTTGCCTATATAATTCCGATAATTCCTTATTTCTTTGCTGATAAAAAGAATAAATATGTAAGATATCATGCAATACAAGGAATGAATTTGTTAATTATCACAATTGTTTATGCAATTATTGAATCAGTGCTATCAAGCGTAATTAAAGTTAAATCAGATTGCGGTTTAGGAAACTATTGGGGCACTTTAGCAAATGAGTTAGGAGCAAACTGTACAGTAACTCCATGGTGGTTAACATTAATATTTACAATTATTGGACTTGGTATTACAGTATTATGTGTAATAGGTATCATTAATGTATGCAATGGAAAAGCAAAAGAATTACCAATTGTTAATAAGTTTAAAATAATTAAAAAGTAATAGAATGTATAAATAATTAATAATAGACTAAAAGAATAAATTATAAGTTTATTCTTTTAGTTTACTTTTTTTCTAATAATAGAACAAGTTTATACATAATAATTGAAATTATAATTAATATAAATATACCAGCCATGACTAAGTTTAAATTAAATACTTGCGATCCATATAATATTAAGTGTCCAATACCAGCTTTAGATGTAAGAAATTCTCCCATAATAACTCCAATTAAACACATAGAAATATTTATTTTAAGTGTATTAATTAATGTACTTTTATTTGAAGGAATTACTACATTTAATAGAATATCCATTTTAGAAGCATTATATGTCTCTAATAATTTTATTTTCAAAGGGTCTGTATGTTCAAATCCATTTAATATAGACTGAATACTAACAATGATAGATATTAATATTGCCATAGTTATTATTCCTTTTATATTAGCTCCTATCCATATAATTATAATAGGACCTAATGCAACTTTAGGAAGTGAATTTAGCATTGTTAAATATGGATCTAATACTTTTGATAAGAATTTAGAATCATATAATAATACCGCTATTAAAAGTGATATAACTGTAGTTATTGAAAAAGCAATTAATGTTTCTTTTACAGTTACCCAAATATTATAGAATAAGTTATTAGACTTGTATAAACTTATTATAGTTTTGACAATTTCTTTAGGTGAACTTGTTATAAAAGAATTTATTAAGTTCTTATCCGCAGCATACTGCCACAAAATAATGAAAAATATAAATATAAATAATTGTGTATAAAGAATTAATCTTTTTTTTCTTTTTTCTTTTTTAATAAATAATAATTGTTCTTTACTCATAACTATCAATCTCTTTCCAAAGAATGTCATAATAACCAGCAAATTCTTTTGCTTTTCTATTATGGATAGGATTTCCTCTATCACTTAAACATATTTCATGAATATTTTTTATTATTGAAGGTCTTTTAGATAAAACAATTATCTTATCTGACATTGATATAGCTTCAGCAATATCATGAGTAACCATTAATATAGTTTTGTTTTCTTTTTTAATTATTTTATACACATCATCACTTACTTTTAATCTTGCTTGGTAGTCAAGCGCAGAGAATGGTTCATCTAGAATTAATATATCTGGTTTAGTAGCAAGTGTTCTAATTAGAGCAACTCTTTGCTTCATACCACCTGATAATGAACTAGGATATTTATCTTTAAAGTCATATAAATCATATTTTTTTAATAAATCAATTACATAATCTTTGTTTTCTTTTGTTAATAACTTGTTTATTTTTAAACCTATAAGAGCATTATCTAAAATAGTTAACCAATCAAACAAAGCATCATTTTGCAGCATATATCCTAGTTTTGCATTATCTTTTATTATAATATCTCCAATATAATCTTTATCAAGTCCAGAAATAATATTTAATATGGAACTTTTGCCACATCCAGAAGGCCCGATAATTGAGATAAATTCCGATTCATTTAAATCAAATGAGATGCTATTTATTGCAACTGTTTCACCACTTAAAGAATGATATGTTTTACTAAGACATTTAACTTCTAATATCTTATTTGTTGAATTCATTTGTTATTAATATTTTACTATCTATTTTATTAGTAATTGTTTTACCATATAACATAATATCTTGTAATCTATCATAATCATTTTCATTTACAAATGTTGAATCATACCATGAGTCAGCATCTTTATATCTTGTAACTAATACTATTAAGTCTTTAAGTGAAGTATCAGCAAACTGACCTATTATTGATTTAGCAATATCTTCATAACTGTTTTCATGAACATATACTAATCCTTTATTAATTGCCTTATTGAACTTCTGAAGTAATATTTTATTATTTGAAATAAAATCTTCTTTGGCATAAAATGCTGTATAAGGAACAACACCAGAAATATTTCCAAGTGAAGCTAGTACACATCCTGAAGCACTTTGTTCTACTTTAAATGCATTTGGTTCAAATAAATTAACAAAGTCTCCTTGATGAGCCATGTAAGCTCCGGCTAAACCTGCAAACTCAACTGATGAATCAATTGTAACTTTAGATACATCTATGTTAGATTCTTTCATAGCGTAATTAAACATCATTAGTGGCATTCCACCACTTCTACCTGCTAAAACGGTTTTCCCTTCTAATTCTTTCATTGTGAATTTGCCTTTAAGTGAACAATCACCAACTATAAACTGTCCATCCCTTTTAGTAAGGGAAGCGAATGTTAATAGTTTTTCATTTGAATTATTATATACATATATTGTTGCTTCTGGTCCACTAAATCCAATATCAGCATCTCCTGATAAAATTGAAGCTGCTACTTTGTCTGCACCTGGAGTTAAAACTAATTCGAGTTCGATTCCTTCTTCTTCAAAGTAACCGTTTTCAATAGCAACATATAATGGACTATAAAATACTGAATGAGTAACCTCTGATAATGTAAGTTTAGATAAATCACTAGTTGTATTTTTTCTAGTTAATAAAATAGATGCAATAATTACTAAAATAGTAGAAACTAAAATAAGTATAAATTTTTTCATTTAAATCCTCTCTTTCAAAGTATTATATTCAACTATAAAAAAAGAGTTAAAATAATGACAATTATATAACTGTTTGCTATCAATAATAGTTTATATTTGATATAATATTTTATACGAGGTAAACATGATATTAAATAAAGAACAATTAGAAGCAGTAAATCATACTAAAGGTCCATGCCTTGTTTTAGCAGGTGCTGGTTCTGGAAAAACAAGAGTATTAACTGAAAGAATTATTAAGTTAATAAATGATGGAGTAAGACCACAAAATATTTTAGCAATTACTTTTACAAACAAAGCTGCTAAAGAAATGAGAAGTAGAGTAGAGTTATCTTTAGGACTTATTTCTAATGATATTTTTATTGGAACTTTTCATTCATTTGGATATAAAGTGGTAAGAGAAAATTATGATAAATTAGGTTATTCAAAGAATATAAATATATTAGATACTGATGACACTAAATCATTAATTAAAAGAATACTAAAAGAAAATTCATTCAATACAGAAGACTATGATATTAAACATATTATAGCTAGAATAAGCATGGCAAAGAATGAAGGGTTGTCTGTTTCTGAATATTCTAAATTGTTTTTAACAGAAGAAGATAAAGTAATATCTATTGTTTATGAAGATTATCTTGATATGTTAAGAACAAATAACTCAGTTGATTTTGATGACTTATTAATTAAACCAGTTGAACTTTTTAAAAGTAATAAAGAGGTACTATCTCGTTATCAAGATCACTTTGAATACATTCTAATAGATGAATATCAAGATACAAATGGAATACAATATGAATTATGCAAATTACTTGCTAGTAAAAACAAAAATATTTTTGTAGTAGGTGATATGCAGCAAAGCATTTATAGTTGGAGAAATGCTGATTATAAAAACTTAATTAAATTTAAAAATGATTATAAAGATTGTAAGATGGTTAAATTAGAAGAAAATTATAGAAGCACTAATATAATATTAAAAGCAGCAAATTCAATAATTAAGAAGAATACTGAAGGAGAAAAGCTTGATTTATGGTCTTCTTATGGTGAAGGGGATAAAATAGATTATATTAGATGTGAAACCGAATTAGAGGAAGCATCTTTTGTAACTAAAACAATTAGTTCATTGTTAGCTTTAGGTTACAATTGTCAAGATTTTGCAGTATTATACAGAACTAATGCTCAAAGTAGAACATTAGAAGAAGCATTTGTTAAAGCTAATATTCCATATAATATAATAGGTAGTTATTTCTTCTATAATAGAAAAGAAATTAAAGATTTAATAGCATATTTAAATTTAATATATAATAAAAATGATAGCGTTAGTTTAGAAAGAGTTATTAATGTTCCTAAAAGAGGAATAGGAACTAAAGCAATTGAGAATATTAGGAATAAAGCTAAAGAAAAAGGATGTTCATTGTTTGATGCGATTGATGATGGGAAAGAATTAATATGGAAACAAACTATCGAAGAACTAATTGAGGACTCAAAAACATGTGGATTAAAAGATTTAGTTGAAGCAGTATTATCTAAAACAGGAATTAGAAGTGAATATCAGGAAACTGAATCACTAGAAAATGATTTAAAATTAGAAAACTTAGAAGAATTTAAAAGTTTAGCTGTTTCATTTGAAGATAATGGAATATATGATTTAGAATCATTCCTAGAAAATATTATGTTAGTAAGTGATAAAGGACAATACAAAGATAATAGTGAAACTGTTAGTTTGATGACACTTCACTCAGCAAAGGGACTAGAGTTCAAAGTTGTATTTTTAGTTGGTATGGAAGAAGGAATATTTCCACATATGAGATCATTTGATATTCCAAGTGAACTTGAAGAAGAAAGAAGACTTTGCTATGTTGGGATTACAAGAGCAAAATCAAAATTATACTTACTTAATACTAAAAGAAGAACATTATTTGGTAAAACAACAAGTAGCATTCCAAGTAGATTTATTAAAGAAATTGACAGTGAATTAATTAATATTCAAAAAGAAGAAGAAAAGCAAAATAAAATCTTCGGTAATATGTATAACGATACATCTTCTATTAAATCAGGAGATCATATTAAGCATACAATTTATGGAGATGGTATTGTAATATCAGTTAATGCTGGTATAGCAAGCATTGCATTTAAAAATGGAATTGGTATTAAAAAACTTGCTGCAAACCATAAAAGTATTACAAAAATATAAAAAGTTATTTCAATTAAGAAATAACTTTTAAAATAATTCAATTTCATTATTATTAAATTTAATATCTAAGAATTTTCTACTTGATAAGTAATCACACATATGAACAAATCTTTCATATTTAGTTGAAGGACATCTTAATATTTCATTTCCATCATAATCTTTTGTCCAAGGTCCCATGTGAGATTCTATGCACTTACAAATAAAATTAATTTCACTATCGTTAAGAGTCAATTTATCTTTGTTATCTTTAATATAATTTGCCATTAATATTGGATGATCAAATTTTGTATATTCTGATTTAACTAGTCCACTCTTTAATCCATCATGCAATATTAGTGAGATAAGCATTAAATCTTTTTCGCTATCTGTAAATGATTGAAGAGCACTATCATTAAATAATTCAAGTGCTATTCTAGTAGCAACTTTCACATGTCTAACAAGTCCACCTTTACCTAATGAACATGCAGGATGATATTTTCCTGTTGACGCAGCAGGAACTTCATAAAAATAATCAGGAAGTAGATTTAATAAAACTATTAAATTTTCTTTCAATCTTTTATCTTTTATATAACTAATTTCTGTATTAAAAACTTCACTTTTCATGTAATACCTCTTTAAATATGATATCATATAATTATGAAAAATGAAATTATAAATTTAAGTAAACAAATTGGTATTGATTTAATAGGATTCACTAATTTAGAGTGTGATAGTTTTTTAAAGCAAAAATATGAATTACAAGAAATACTCGGATATAAATGTTCTTTTCAAGTTGGTGATATAACTGATAAAATGCTTACTAATGAAAAATATGATTGTTATAAGACAGCAATTGTAATTGGAGTATCATATCCCAAGAGAAGCAGTGATAAAATTCATTTAAGTTCTTGCTCATGGGGAATTGATTATCATATTGTACTAAAAGGAAAACTTGATAAAATAGGTGAGCTACTTAATGAAAAAGGATTTATATATAAAACATTTGTAGATAACAATCCCCTTGACGAAAGATATTTAGCTTATAAAGCAGGACTTGGTTTTTTTGGCAAAAATAGTCTATTAATTAATCCTAAATATGGTTCATATTTCTTTATAGGTGTAGTATTAACTGATATAATATGCGAGTATGATAAACCAGTTTTAGAGGAGTGTATGGGATGTAATAAATGTATAGAAAACTGTCCCACAAAAGCAATTAGTTTTAATGGAATAATTAATCAAAATAAATGTCTTAGTTATCTTACTCAAAAGAAAAATGTTACTGAAGAAGAAACTAAATACTTTAATAATTGTATTTATGGATGTGATATATGCAGTGAAGTGTGTCCATACAACAAAAAAGTAACTAGCGAGAATTTTGAATCATTAGGTAATGAAATAATAGATAAAAAAGAATTCCTTAATATGTCCAAAAGTGGCTTTGAAAAAGAATATAAGAATAATTCTTGCTACTGGAGGGGAAAGAAAGTATTAGATAGAAACATAATTCTGTATGAAAAAAATGAATTGAATAAATAAATTACTTGTGATAAAATATAATTGTAATAGGAGGCTAATATGTCTAAAAAAATAGTAATAGAAAAGAATGATAGAAAAGTAACTACTAGAAATTATTTTATTGTATTAATAGTATCAATTATTTTAATAGCATTAACATTATATGTGAGATCTTTTATAATCAGTTATAGAGTCAATGTATCAAGTGTAAGTATATTTAAAGATAATGTTCAATCAATTAATTTGAATGATTTGGATTATATGATACCAGAGACAGGTGAAGCAATATTATTTATAAGTTATACTGGAAATATAAAGGTAAATTCAATGGAAAATACTTTGTATAAAAAAATACAGAATGAAAATATCAAAGAAAAAGTGATTTATTTAGATATAACAGAATATATGGAAGATTTGGGATATATAAATATATTAAAAGAAAAGTTTCCTGATGTATCTGATGAGATAAACACAGCTCCAATATTCATTTACATAAAAGATGGTAAAGCTATTGAGGCAATGAGCAGTGAGCTTAAACTTATTGATTATAAAGTATTTAATAAGTTATTAGAAAAATATGAAATTGAATAGTTCATATTTTTTTTTAATTAAAAATATGATATCATTATATAGTATAGGAGACTCACTATGAGAGAGTATATAGTTCTTAGTTATATTAAGAACTCACTTACATTTGATTTTAGAGAGTTAAAAGAGGATGAAAAGGATGAGTTAAACAAAAATGTCTTTTATAAAGATTCTCTTTTTTATACACTAAGATACTTTAAAAAACATATTGATGAAATAATTGATATTTTTAAAGGAATGGAAATAGATTGGTTTATTGTAATGAGAATAATTACTTTTAATTTTGCAGTTATTATAATGAATAAACTTAAGTTAAGTAAATTGAGATTACTATTTAATTCAACATTATCTAAAGAGGACTATAATACAATTTTAAAAATAAAAACACTTAAAAAAGTTGATTGCTATTATATGCCAGACTTTATAGTAAAGAAATATAAAGAAGAAAACATAGAGGTGAAACTCAATAACAATAATAGAATAAGTGATAAATTTATGCTTGATCAAGACGCCATTGATTATGATGCGATATATTATAAAAATGAGATTAATATTAAAGATGATTATGATGGATTGATTGATGATTTTAAAGAGTTTTTGAGAATAAATTATGATCTTAAAGTAATAAATTTATATGTTTATTCCAAAACAACAATTGAGAAAATTATTGAGTATGTAAAAAATGATGAATCAAAAAATGTTTTGATATTGCTTCATCAATCTACTGACAAAGGAAACTTTATTGGTAATAATTTTGCTTGGCTTAAAAAAATAAATGAAGATTGTAAGCAAGAGCTAACCTGTGAGTTTAGAATTGTCTATTCTAATAATTATATTAAGAATAATTTATTTAAACAATTATCATTTAATAATTTAAAACTTATTGCAATTTTAGCTATATATGTTACTGCTTCTGGATTTTTAATTTATAAATCATATGAATATGTTGAAAAGTTAAATGGAGATAAAGTAAAAAATGATTTATTAAATGAAACAGCCAATAATATTGATATAAATGATAATTTAAATGGAATAGATGTTGAAATAAGTGAGGAAATAACCGCTGAAGTAATAAAATCAAAATATGAAATAGAAAATGTTATGAGCTCTCTTAAGAATACAAATAATGAAACTGTTGGATACTTAGTAGTTAATAATACTAATATTTCCTATCCAGTGGTTCATCATTCTGATAATAGTTATTATCTGAAAAGGGATTTTTATAAAAGTTCAACTAGTATGGGGTGGATATTTTTAGACTATAGAAATAGTTCGGATAAATTTGATAGTAATAATATTATATATGGTCATAGTATGAAGAATGGAACGATGTTTGGAACATTAAAAAAAGTACTTAATGCATCATGGAGAAAAGATAGTAATAATATGCTAATATCATATGATACAACCTATGGAAGCTTTAAGTTTAAAATATTTTCTATTTATAAAGTAGATTACACAACTGATTATTTAAAAACAACTTTTGAAGGAGAAAAGGAGTTTAATGATTTTGTGAGTCTTATTAGAAATAGAAGCATATTTAAATCAAATGAAAATGTTAAGTATGGAGATATTATTTTAACATTATCAACATGTTCGGGATCTTCAAATCAAAGATTAGTTGTACATGCTGTTTTAAGGAGCGAATAAATGAAAAAATATTTATTAATATTGCTAATATGTATTATATTCCCAACTACAATAATGGGTGAAACTAGTACAAATAGTGGATGCGATTATAAAAGGGAAGTTGAGTTAAATAAGTTAGCCAGTAAAATAAGCTACGAAAGAGTCTATAGTAAAGATAAGGGTACATTTAATATAACTCTTTATAATGTTATTTCCGATTTATATTTAAAGTATGAAAATGAACTCTATTACGGAGATGAGAATAATGAAGTTACCATAAAAGATATACAAGAAGGTGAATATATGAATGTAGTAGTTTATTCAAGTGGAAGTAGTTGCTATTCATCATTAATGACAATATACATTACAATTCCTTATTTTAATCCTTTTTATGATTCAGATGATTGCGATGGATATGATACAATATTAACGGTTTGTTCCTCACAATTCCTAACATATAGAATAGATGCTCAAATATTAAAAGATGCAATAGACAATTACAATAACAAGATATATAATGAGCCTGAGCCAGTAAAACAAAAAGATACATCAATTATTAATGGTGTTAAAGAGTTTATTTCTCTTTGGGGAATGAAAATAATACTTGTAGTGGTAACGGTTGGTTTATCAGTATGGTATTTTCAAGTAAAACTTAGAAAAGTAAAACACGGAATATAAGATTTCACTTATATTTCATGTTTTTGAAGTACTTTTTATTTATTTTTTTGAATAATAATGTTATTATTAATATAGTAGGTGAGTTATGAAATATATATATAAGATTATTCTAATTGTAATGCTATTTTTAATCTTCGATAATAGTGTTTTTGCAACATGTGATGATGATGCATTAAATAAATGGGCAGAAGATTTAGAAATAAAAATCCAAGAAGTAGAAAATGACGAGTATCCATATTCATACTTACTAATGCTAAATGTACCAAGAAATGATTTGAGGGTTA
>CAYVZW010000004.1:0-25326 GCA_964456325.1 uncultured Clostridium sp.
TTGTTAATATGGCTGAAGGAGCTAAAAAGATATTACCTACTGCTTTATTAGTTTGCTTGACATATGCTATAGTATATTTTGCCGGTAATACAATGTTCTATCCAACAATAGCAGGATGGTTATTGAATGCAACAAGTAAATTTAATTTATTCTTCGCGTCATTAGCTACAATTCTTGGTTCTGCATTACATGTTGATATGTTATATGTATCTAATTATGTAATTGCACAAGTAGCCGCAACAACATCAAATCAAATGCTAGTTGGTCTATTAACACAAGGATTCTATGGTCTTACTATGTTAGTAGTTCCATCAAGTGCAATGCTAGTTCTTGGTCTTAGTTATCTTGGTATTTCATACAAAGAATGGATTAAGTCTGGTTGGAAATTAATATTAGAACTTTTAGCAGCATTAATAATTATATTAGTAATTGCAATGCTTGTTTAATAAAAGAATTAAGTTAACAAAAGTTGTTAACTTTTTTATTTATATTTTTTTATTATAATTACATAATATTAGTATGACAAATAATAATATAAATGAATTATTAAAATGTGCTGAAAGAGAAGCGTTATCTATGCATCATCCATTTATTGGAACAGAGCATTTTATTTTAAGTGCACTAAAATACAATACATCAGTAAGGAGAGTATTGAACAATAATGGCATAACTTATGAAAACTATAAAGAAAAACTATTTAAACTAATTAACACAAGAAATTTTTGCAATAATATATATACACCATTGTTAAAAAGAATATTATATGACTCATTAAGTGATTTTAATATTGAAAATATATTTATAAATATAATTAGTGAAGGTGAAGGAATAGGTGTATCAATACTAAATAATTATAATATTGATATTTGCTCACTATATAATAAATTAACTAATAATAAAGAAGAAATATTTGGAATCAATTTAACACAACTTGCTAAAGAAAATAAAATTAGTAAAGTAATTGGAAGAGAAAAAGAAATTAATAGTATTATTGAGGTGTTAGGAAGAAAAACAAAATGCAATCCTCTTTTAATAGGTGAAGCGGGAGTTGGAAAAACTGCAATTGTTGAATCCTTATCTATTAAAATAAATAACAATGATGTCCCTGACTACTTAAAAGGAATGGAACTTATAAGTTTATCCATGTCATCATTAGTAAGTGGCACAAAATATAGAGGTGAATTTGAAGAAAAGCTTGATAAAATAATCAAACAGCTTGTTAACAGCAACAATAAAATAATATTCATAGATGAGATACATACTTTAGTTGGCGCAGGAGGCGCTGAAGGCGCTATTGATGCATCTAATATATTAAAACCATTTCTTGCTAGAAATAGTATAAAGTGTATAGGATCTACTACATTAAGTGAATACAATAATTCAATTAGAAAAGATAAAGCATTAGATAGAAGATTTAATAAGATAATAATAACAGAACCAAATAAAAAAGAGTTAAAAGATATACTTTATGGAATTAAAAAAGATTATGAAAAATATCATAATGTTCTAATTAATAATAATGTACTGGATTATATTATTGATTATTCTTCTAAAATAAAAAACAAGTTTGAGCCAGATAAAAGTATTGATATTCTCGATGATATTTGTACTAAAGCATCTATATATTTAAAAAAAGATAAAATTAATTTTTTTAATCGTAATATTGACAATGCAATTAATAAAAAAATAGCATGTCTAAACAATAATGATTTTAATAGTGCATATAAATATAAAAAAAATGAAATAGAAATAAGTAATAGCATTAAGAATTACAAGCCAAGAATTACTTTAAACTATGTTAAGTCAATTATTAATAATACTGAAATTATTTCGGCTGTAGGTTTTAAAGATTAAATTTCTTTAATATTTCACAATATAATGATATTATATATATAGGAGGAAAATTATGGATACATTAATACTTCTATTAATTATATTTTTACCATTAATAGCTAATTTGACTGTTAATGCAACATATGCTAAATATTCAAATATAAAAAGTGATACAAATAAAAGCGGAAAAGAAATTGCAAGAAAGATACTAGATGCTAATGGACTTGATAATGTTAGAATCGTTAGTACTAGAGGAACATTAACTGATAACTATAATCCTAAAAACAAAACTGTTTCTTTATCAAGTTCTATATTTGAGTCAAACAGTATTGCTGCTGTTTCTGTAGCTGCCCATGAAGTTGGACATGCAATACAAGATAAAGAGGATTATTCATTTATGAGAATAAGATCTTCCTTGGTACCTGTTGTTAATTTCACAAGTAGATTTGCAACTATATTTATAATAATAGGTCTTATTTCAGAAGTACTTAATATTTATTATATTGGAATAGCACTACTAGGAGTTGGATTACTATTTCAATTAGTCACATTGCCAGTTGAATTTGATGCATCATCTAGGGCAAAAAAAGAATTGGAAAGACTTAACTTAGTTTCACCTGATACATTAACTGGAACAAATAAAATGTTAAAAGCAGCTGCATTTACATATGTTGCTAGCTTTATAGCTATGGCAGCTCAAATATTAAGGTTGATTGTCTTAACTGATAGAAATTAAAAAAGAACATGCTTACATCTTAGGTGATGATTCTTGTTCTTTTATTTTGTTTGCAATAATATCTGGTAATGTTCCCTTCAATATGAAGTTAAGTTTATTAAATGATTTAAGTTTATCTTCATAATTTTTAATAATTATTGCTTGAGTTTGAGGTTTTGGAGTAGGGGCATCTGCATATTGAAAGCCTCCATCTATACTACTTTTCAAAGTTTTTAAATCTTCGTAAACATTAATAAGTCTATTCACTATTGATTCTTCACTCAAGTTATCATCTAATAGCAAGTTATACCTATCTCCCTCAGTAAGTAAAGAAACTGCTTTTTGTAATTCACTTTTTTCATTCATGTTTGCCTCCTATCAATATATTATCATAATAAAAAAAACAGTTCAATAAATGAACTATTATTTTACATATGGAAGAATAGCCATATATCTCGCTCTTTTAACTTGTTCTGCAATAACTCTTTGATGTTTAGCACAAGCACCTGTCATTCTTCTAGGTAATATCTTACCTTTTTCATTAACGTACTTTGATATAATTGCTACATCTTTATAATCTATGCTTTTACCAGCACACATTTGACATATTTTTTTCTTTCTATAAAATTCAGCCATTTTTTCTCCTCTCTTAGAATGGTAAATCGTTGTCACTTAGGACAACACTACTATCATAGTTTTCATATGGATCTGAACTTGGAACATCTACTTCAGGAATAACATCAACTGGAGTATTTTCAACTGGAGCATCAGGATAATAACCATTATTTGAATTGTTATTTGCTGATCCTTCGTTTTTCCCAGTAACAAACTCAGCATTTTCAACTACTACTTCTGTTACATATCTTTTTGTTCCATCTTGAGCATCATAATTTCTAACTTGTACTCTACCTTCTACACAAATAGGATTTCCTTTTTTAAAGAATTTACTTATAAAGTCAGCAGTATTTCTATAACATACACAAGGTAAGAAGTCAGCATCATATTGACCATCTTTATTTTTGAATCTTCTATTAACAGCCACTGTGAAATTAACTATTGATACTCCGCCATTACTGGTTTTTAGTTCTGGATCCTTTGTTAGTCTTCCGACTAAAATAATTTTGTTCATATTTTACTCCTCTTCTCTAATAATTAGATGTCTTAAAATATTTTCATCGATTCTTGCTTTTCTATCAAATTCTTTGATAGCGGCAGGACTAGCTTCTACATTTAATACAAAGTAAAATCCTCTAACTTGATTTTTAATAGAATAAGCTAGTTTTCTTTGTCCCATATCTTTAGAATTAACAATTTTAGCTTTCATATCAGTTAAAACTTTTTCAAAAGTTTTTTCTGTATCTTTAACTGTTTTTTCATCGATATCAGCTTTTACGATAAACATTATTTCATATTTATTCATTTTATACCTCCTTTTGGTCTAACGGCTTCATTAATGAAGCAAGGAAACCTTCGTTTCTTGACGTATTATAACATAAGTTACTTTATAATTCTACTATTTTTAATAAAAAATATTACATTTTTTCAGGAATGTCTATTGCTAATACATTCAATAAGTTAGAAACTGTATTATATGTTAGATTCAATAAAGCGATATAATCAGATTGCTTCAATGTATCAGTTTCATTTATAATATTGCATTCAGAATAGAATTTATTAAACAAACTACATATTTCGTATAAATAATCACATATATAACTAAGTGTTCTTTCGTTATATGATTTAGTCAAAACTTTTGATAATTCTAATACTTTAATATATAGATTTCTCTCGCTTTCAGAATTAATATTTTTAATTTCATTATTTGATATATTAAGTTTCCTTAATATAGATTTAATTCTAACCATAGTATATAAGATATATGGTCCAGTTTTTCCTTCAAAAGAACAGAACTTCTCAACATCAAATATATAATCAGTAGTTCTAAATGGTAATAAATCTGCATATTTAATTGCTGCTACTGTTAGAATGTTAGATATTTCTTCTTTTTCTTCTTCAGTGTCATAGTTGGTCATTTTATTTTGAATCTCTTCTTTAACCATTCTTATTAATTCATTTAACTCAAGTACACCACCATCTCTAGTTTTAAATGGTTTCCCATCTTTACCGTTCATTGTACCAAACCCATAGTGTTCAAGTTTAATATTCTCTCTTACTAGGTTTGTCTTATAAGCAGCTCTAAATACTTGTTTTAAATATAATGATTGTCTTTCATCAATAATATACCAAATTTCATCAGGGTTATATTCTTTAACTCTACCATATAAAGTTGCAAAGTCTCTTGTTGCATATATAGTTGCTCCATCACTTTTAATAACTATTATTGGCGGAACATTGATTTTATCATCTGATAATGCAACATCTATTACTTTTGCTCCTTCTGACTCATACATGTAAGGTTCTAAATATTTTAGTGTTTCACTTAAATACTTAAATGAACTCATTTCACCTTCCCATAAATCAAATGTACAATTAAGATATTCATACGCTTTCTTTATAGATGTAATAGACACATCGACTATATCTTTCCATAATGAGAAGTATGGCTCGTTACCTTTGTCTATTTCTAAGCTTATATTTCTTACTTCTTCCATTCTACTAGGATTTTCTTTAGCATCTCTACTTGCTTCAGGATAATATACTCCCAATTCTTTAGTTGTTATATTATATTTCGGATATTTCCCCTTAAAGTTAGGATCAAAGTATGGTAGATCAGGAAATCTTTTTTTAATTTCGGAAATTACCATTCCGGATTGTCTTCCTAAATCTCCTAGGTGCACATCTCCAATAGTATCATTTCCAAATAGTAATGATAACCTTTTTAATGCTTCACCAATATTAGCAGATCTCATATGACCTACATGAAGTGATTTAGCAGCATTTGCTCCACCATAATCAATTATTATTTTTTTTGTCTCTATTTTATCTATATTAACTTTAAAATTATCTATACTATTATTCATTGCTTTTATTAATACTTCATCATTAATACTTATATTTATAAAACCAGGTCCTGCAATGTTAACATTTTTAAATCTATCATCAAATTCATTTATTATTTTGTTAGCTATATCTCTTGGATTCTCTCCATACTTTTTAGCAATTCCCATTGCAACATTAATTTGAAATTCTCCAAATTCTCTTCTTGAAGAAGACTCCAACGTTACTTTATCTACTTCATAGCCTAAACTAAGCAAAATGTTCTTAATATAATTCTCTGTTTCTTTAATAAAACTCATTTTGTCCTCCTCATGTATTACATTATAGCATATTAACAATGTTTATTTCAAAACTATCTTTTAATTTGCTGTATAAATTGGTATAATTTTATCATAGGAGAATAAAATGGATGTATTATATGCTCAATTTATTGGTGCTGCTGCATTACTTACGATAATATTGTCTGTACAGTGTAGAAAAAAGAAAAATGTAATGTTTATTCAAATGATAGCTAATGTTTTATATTCATTTCAATATATCTTACTTGGTGCTTATTCAGCTGCTTACTTAAATATTGTTACTATAGTAAGAAGTTTATCATGCTATGAATATGATAAACGAAGGAAAAAATATCCTATAATATTAACTGTAATATTCAGTTTATCTTGTATAGTTCTTGGATATATATTTTATGATGGGGCACTAGTTATAATACCTGTAACAATTACCATTGCATATACAGTAGGTGCTTCATTTAAAGACCCTAATGTATTTAGAAAAGTGTTTTTAATGTGTTCTTTTATTTGGATGTATTATAACTTTAAAGTAGGAGCCTACGTGTCAGTATTTGGTAATGTATGTGAAGTAATATCTACTTCTATTGCATTAAAAAGATATTCTAAAAAATAATTATATACTATTTGCATATAATATAATAGCATATTAAAGTCAATAGCTAATCAATAATTTGACAAATAAGTAGTAAATATGCTATAATTACTTTCGTGTGGAGCATTATTCTAGTCATGTAAGCTACTCGAAGATGGGGCTAAAAATCCATCAATTGTGTCATAGGATACTTTATATATTTTGCTTCTTTCGCCCAGATTGGGGTGAATATATAATTTTAGATTTAAGGATATAATGTAATGGCATATATTTAATTCCTTTCATCGCATCAGTTAATACAAAAGCATATGTCGTGAGTGATTTGTTGGGATAGAAATTGAAAAACAAATTGCAAAAGCGAATAACAGTAGACTAAATGTCTGGGAAAACCTCTAGAATGTTATTATTATAAAGATTGAGGTGCGGACTAAGTGGTGATCGAGTGATCATAGTGGCAACAAATGATTAATATTTTTAAAGAGAAATCGCCCAAGGGTAACCAAAGGATGAATATTAGAGAAATTCAACTCGACCAAAGCCGTAAAATTAATTTATAGTATTCCATGCAAAAACTTTAAGGAGTTTTAATGAAAAAAGATAATTGGATAGTAAAGGCATTTTTAATGACTTTTTTTATAGCTTTAATTTTCAATGGAGTTTCAAACTTAATAATTGATAATTGTAATTATATTGCATTAATTGTATTATCAATAGTATTTATACTAATTGGTATATTGTTTGATATTATTGGAACTTCTATATTAACTGCTGAAGAAGCAACTTTTCATGCTAAAAGTAGTAGAAAAATTAAAGGATCAAAAGAAGGTATTTATTTAATAAGAAATGCTAGTAAAATATCAAGTATATGTAATGATGTAATTGGAGATATATGTGGAATAGTAAGCGGTTCAGTAGGAGCAATGTTATCTATATATGTTTCTAGTTCACTAAATATATCTTTAGTTATAACGACATTAGTTATTAGTTCTTTAATTAGTTCATTAACTGTTGGTGGAAAAGCTATTGGTAAAAGATACGCAATAAAGAATGCTGATGAGATTGTTCATAATGTTGGTAAAATTGTATCTGTATTTAATATAAAATAATTAACTAAACAAAACGTTTAGTTTTTTTATAATAAAAAGAAGCAATTATCTGTTGCTTCTAAATCTTTCTTTTGGATCAAGTATTTTCTTTCTAAGTCTAATATCAACAGGTGTAACTTCTACTAATTCATCTTTTTCAATAAATTCAAGTGCTTCTTCTAAAGAAAATGTTTTAGGTTTTGTTAATGTTATTGCATCATCACTACTAGTTGATCTTGTATTACTAAATTCTTTATTCTTACATGGATTAACATCTAAATCATTATCTTTGTTATTAATTCCAATAATCATTCCTTTATATACATCTACAGCAGGCCCAATTATCATTGTTCCTCTGCTTTGTAAATTGTAAAGAGCATATCCAAATGTTTGACCATTTTCCATGGAGATTAATACTCCATTTTTTCTTCCTGAAATCTCACCAACATATGGTTTATAACTATCAAAACTTCTAACCATAATGCCTTCACCTTTTGTATTTGTTATAAACATACTTCTATATCCAATTAAACCTCTTGTAGGAACAATAAACTCTAATCTTACATGATTTTCTTCATCTGGTGTCATTAATACCATAGTACCTTTTCTTTCGCTTATATCACTTATTATAGTTCCAGAATATTCATTCGGAACAGATACTATAACTTGTTCAAATGGTTCACATTTAACACCATCTATTTCTTTAAGAATAACTTCAGGTTTTGAAACACTAAGCTCATAACCTTCTCTTCTCATATTCTCAATAAGAATTGATAAATGAAGTTCTCCTCTTCCTGATACTTTAAATCCTTCTTGTAAGGGTAACTCTTCAACTTCTAATCCAACATTACGTTCAAGTTCTGCATAAAGTCTATCTCTTAAATGTCTTGAAGTAACAAATTTACCGGATTTTCCAGCAAATGGACTACTATTAACAGAAAAATTCATTGATAGTGTTGGTTTTTCTATTTCTATCTTTGGAAGTGGGTTTATATTATTAATATCACATATTGTATCTCCAATAGATATTTCAGGACAACCTGCTATAGTAACAATATCACCATAGTAAGCAACACTTACTTCTTTTTTCTTTATACCTTCATTAACAAATAATTTTGTAACCTTTTCTTTAGTTAATTCACCATTATTTTTTGAAATTGCTACCATTTCTCCAACTTTGATTTTTCCTTTATTAATTCTTCCAATGCCAAGTCTTCCAATATAATCATCATAATCTAGAGAAGATATTTGTAATTGTAATGGATCATTCTCATTGCCTTCAAATGGTTTAGTTGTCTCAAGTATAGTATCTAGTAATGGTGATATATCTGTATTAGTATCAGTTTCATTATATCTTGCGATTCCTTCTTTAGCTATTCCATAGATAATCTTAAAATCTAATTGTTCATCAGTTGCTCCCAATTCACAAAATAAATCAAATGTCATATTAACTACTTCTTCAGCCCTAGAATCTTTTTTATCTATCTTATTAATAAACAATATTGGTTTTAATCCAAACTTCAATGCTTCTTTTAATACGAATCTTGTTTGAGGCATAGGTCCTTCAGCTGAATCAACTAAAAGAACAACCGTATCAACAGTCTTAATAACTCTCTCTATTTCACTTGAAAAATCCGCATGTCCCGGAGTATCAACAATATTCATTTTAATATCTTTATATCTAATAGCACAATTTTTTGCTGTTATAGTGATTCCTCTTTCACGCTCTATATCTCCTGAGTCCATAACACAATCAACTACTTGTTCATTATCTCTAAATACTCCATTTTGTTTTAATAAAGCATCTACTAATGTACTTTTACCTGCATCTACATGTGCAACTACTGCAAAATTAATTATCTTTTCCATATATTACCATCCCTTTTCACACGCTTAATAATAATACACCATTTTGCACTATTTTGCAAGAAAAATGTTAATAATTTGTTAAAAATCATTATTAGTGATAATTTATCATTTCTAGTGTATGGTTAAAATTTTTAAATAATGTCAAAATAATATTGTAGGAGTCTTATATGGATAATAGCAAAACAATAATTGATGAAAAGAAGTTATTTGAAGTAATAGGAAAGAATGTTAGATACTATAGAAAACTATATAGCTTGACTCACAAAGAAATGACGCAAGAGAAATTGGCTGAGTTTATTGAAGTATCTACTTCTTTAATTGGAAATCTGGAAAGCAAAAAGACCTATCAAGGAATAAGTCTTTATAATTTATATAAGATAAGCATAATTCTAGATGTTCCAATTGATAAATTCTTTATTGAAAATTAATTATTGTCTATTGGTTCAAAAAATTTATCTATAGATATACCTAAAATTATAGATATTTTATACAGGGACATTAAAGATAATCCTTCACTTCCCTTAGTTGTTTCAAATTTTCTTAGAAACTCTGGAGATACTCCCATGTCTAATGCTAGTTGTTCTTGAGTTAATTTTTGTAGTTTTCTATACTTCCTAACATTAAAAGCTATTGTTTCTATAATATTATAGTCAAATTTGAAATCTCTTTTGAATTTTGTCATATTATCACCCATAATTAATTGTACATTGTTTCACAATATATTAATGTAATGACATACTATACTTTTGGCCGGATTTATATTATAATATTTATGGAGAAATAATGAATGAAAAAAAGCTATTTTCTATTATAGGAAAAAATGTAAAAAAATACAGGAAGAAAATTAATAAAACGCAAAAACTTACACAAGAAATGCTAGCGGAAGATGTTGGAGTTTCTGTGTCATTAATTAGTAAACTTGAGAGTAATAATATTATACAGGGAATAAGTATAGATACTTTATATAAGATTAGCATTGCTTTAGATGTACCAATAAGTAAATTTATGGAGGATAATAATGAGTAAATATATGGATAATGTTAAAATAAATAATCTTGATTTATCAAAAAAAATATCGATTGAATCACTTGATAAAACTTACAACTACATTAAAAATAAAACGAACCTTAACAATGAAATTATCATTTATATAATGAGCATATTATTAAAAGATGTTGAAGATGAAAATTATGATATTGATACTTTAATAACCAAATTATATAACAAAAATAAAAATATAATGTCTAAACATTATCCAAATATAAATTATGCAAACAATACTAATGAAATATATGATTTACTAAAAAAGAGAAACCCCTATATATTATTTGAAGATGTTAATGATAATATTAATTATTATGAGGTTTTGTGGGAACATATACACAACTAGTTTACAAATACATCATACATACTTTTATATGTAAATGTCACTCTATTTGTGCCATTCTTTTTTTCTTTTATTAAAAATCCACTAATTACTAGCTTATTTAATACTTTATTAACTGAATTGATATGGAGTCCTGAATCCTCAACTATATCACTTGTTGTAAATACTATTTTCTTAATAATTAAGGGATATACCTTATATATAGTTGACCCACCAATTTCCTTTTTTAAGAAGTCTAAATCTGATACATATATTTTGTTTAATTTCTTAATCTTCTTAATATTTAGCGCACATTCATTTATAATACATTGCAAAATAAATTTAATAAATGATTCGGTTTCATGCTCATTTTCAGTACTTAGCATTGTAAAATAAGTATTTTTCAATTCCTCAATACTTTCAGATAGGAAAAGTATTGGAGGTTCTTTTTTATAAAAAGATAATTGTATAGGTATTAAAAGTCTACCAAGTTTCCCATTTCCAGTATTATATGGATGTATTCTCTCAAATTGAAAGTGTGTGATAGAGGAAGATATAAATTCATCATCTTCTTTAGAGTTGAAGTATGCACAAATATTTTTCATTAATCCATTAATTTCAGAATAGATTGGTGGGATAAATGAAACACTAGACCCTGCTATACCCGGTTTTAGTATATAAGTTTGCTTTTTCCTAAAGTTTCCACTTCCCTTAGTAAGGTTATCCTTCTTGCAATCCAAAAATATTGTTCTATGCATTTTGTTCAACACTTCCAATGATAGACCATTTTGAGAAATGTTAGTCAAACCATAATATAGTGACTTTTTAATATTGTTAAACTCTGTTGATTCATTATCCTTAAGCTTATATGGCATATAGAACATATCATCTTTAGTAAGTTTACTGTTATCAATTTTAAAAGAATAATACAGTTCATTTATAAGAAGACTTTCCAACAAGAATTTATAGTCAAACTCCATAGATTTTAAATATCCCTTATATTCTCCATAGCTTTCTTTTGCTTCACATAATAGTTTTAATATATCTTTTGATAATGCATATTCATGTGGTAATTGCTTTGCTTTATATGGTTCCATAATTCACTCCTTAACTATATAATAACATATTTAAATATAAAAATATACATATTTTCAATAATTGGTGTGTACTTTATTTAGCAATTATGATATACTTTTTCTAGGAGTGTAATATGAAGTCATTTCTTTACGCATGTGGTGGTTTTTTTTCATTTAT
Source organism: uncultured Clostridium sp. (assembly GCA_964456325.1). GTDB lineage: Bacteria > Bacillota_I > Bacilli_A > RF39 > UBA660 > CAG-1000. The sequence goes on from CAYVZW010000004.1 coordinate 11,969, forward strand.
TATTTCCATTTTAGTGTATATAATTGTCATAGCCTTACTTTTAATTGTAAGTGTAAAGAATATATTTAGCTTTTCTACAATAAATAGCTTGGTTCAAAAAATCGAAGTTAAAACTTTGCTAAATGATATAGATGATGATAATAATGTACTTGACATAGTATACTCTACTGCTCAAAAGAATAATATAAATAATGAATCTGTAGATAAGTTACTTAACTCTTATGACATTAAGTATCTTGTATCGAAATATATTTATGGTGGAATATACTTCCTAACTACATCGAAAGAAGATAAAATACTAACTTCAAATGAGTTCAATAATTACGTTGCGGATAATATTGATAAAGTAATGACAGAGGCTGCTGTTGATGATAGTGAAAAAGATATTATGTTAAATGAATTAACAAATAATTCCGATACAATTATTAAAAGTCTTCCAGATGTAAAAACAATTGTCGAACAGATAGATGAAAATACACTTTATTACATAAGATTAGTTTTGAGTTCAAAAACAATTTTAATACTTACTCTAATTCTTGTTTGCTTAATTCTATTATTAATGGCATGTAGATGGTCTATATATAAGTGGTTAAATTGGTTTGGTATACCTATGATGTGTTCTAGTTTAATATGTATTTCCGTGGGATTACTTCCAATGTTTAAAATTGAATCTCTTGTTCCAGGACTTCCAAATTATATTATTAATATAATTGAATCATCTGCTTCAATTATTTCATCAAAGTTTATAGTTAATGGTATTATTTCATTTGCAATTGGCTTATTTCTAGTTTTACTTAATCAAATAATTAAAAAGAGGAAATCTCTAGTATAGTTTGCTCCTAATAGCATTAATAATATCTCTTTCTTTAAGTTGAACTATTTCGTTGCATTTACACCCTTTATAACTGGTTGCCGGATTTATTAAGTATAATCTAGTATTATCAATTAACATATATTTACTAGTGAATATCTTATTATATTCTAATTCAAGCGATTCATTTTTATTTTTAAATTCACATAGTTTATTAAATCTTAAATTATTATTTTTGCTTGTTACTATTTTAATCTTAGAGTTTAAACCATCTAATAGTTCAAAATAATATTCTTCTATATTATTATCAATTATAACAATTGATTCTTTTGAAGTATGTATAATGTTATAAAGAATGTATTTATACTCATATATATTTGAATTATAATATGCATATTCTATCGCGACTTCACAATTTAACTTATCAAATTCATTAAATAGATTATTGCTTATATTTAATATTGAATTATTAATTGATGAATTGTTAACAATAAAATCATTTAATATGTTTAAATTGCACATTAAATAATGCTTCATTTTAATAAATGCATCTATTAAGTTTCCTACAACATCGCGCGAAATGGACGATTTTAATAAAGTGGCTAACTTTAATACTGCTTCTTCTGTGAATACACATGGGATGTATAATCCGAATAACTTGTATTCTCTTTCAAGAGATGCATTTTGAATAGATATTTTTTTATACTCTTCAATTGTTAATTGAAAATAATTATTAATTGAAAACATACTTATATTATGCTTGACTATCCGATTTATATCTTTAGCTCTTTCGTATTCAAAAAGTTTTGCCAAGTCACAATCTAATATTACATATTTTTTTCTAACACAATAAATTATTTTACTAATATCAATATTTTTAAGCATATTTTCTCCATGAAAAGTATACTAGCATAATATAAACATATATACAAATCAATAAAAATAGGCATTATGACATATTTTTACAAATAAAAATCATTTATTTCTAAGAGAAAAATGATTTATTAACTAGTATGGATTGGAAAAATCTAATAATCCTAAAGATTCAGCTTCTGTCCAAATTATTTTATTATCTTTCACATTAAAAGAATAAGTAATAGTATATTTTGTTTCATCTGCATTAGTACATCTATATATAATTGAAGAAGATCCCTCCTTAAAAATTTTATATTTACTGGAAATCGTATTATTAACTGTTTCTTCACTATCTAAAACTAATGAAGCGCCATTTATTTCATATTCCCAAGTACAATCCGTGACTTTAATACTATCTATAGTAATATTATCTTTAAACACACCTAAATAATTTTTATTAGGATCATAGAATATGATTATTAATACTAACACTAAAGTAACCAATCCCATTATAATAAATCTTTTCACATATACTCCTTCATTTTTTCAATAAACAAAAAATAACCAATTCTGATAAAATGAGGTTATTTCGAGTTTTGAAAAATTAATTATGAATCATTTTAATTAAGTATTAATTAATTAAAATAGCTTCTAAATATTATCAGTATTTAGCATAATTACTTATCTTTTGAGTTTCTTTCTCAATGACATATCATACGACCGTAGTAGATAAGATTTCTATAACTTAAATTAATAAGTTCATAATATATTATTACATAAATAGTTATATAAAATATTAATAAGATAGATATATAAATAATTAATAAATTAATATTAATTATAAACATATAATTGAGAAATATTAAATATAGTTTATAAATAATGTATTAATAAGATAGAAATTTTTTCACTTAAATAATAAATATAATATGTAAAGCAATAAAATATAAATAATAATTAAATTAAATATAGATTAATAATACATAAACATTATTATTACTTAGGTCTAATTATAGTTTACTCTACTAAATATACTTTGTCAACACTTTTTTTAAAAAAAATTCATTTTTTTTACATTTTTTTTATTTTGACAAAAAAATAGGCTTTTATGCCTATTTATATGTTTCGCATTTTACTTCCATAAAACTTTGTGGATGCTTGCAAACAGGGCATATTTCTAATGCATTCTTTCCTGTGTAAACATAACCGCAGTTTCTACATATCCAGATTTTATCTCCTTCTTTTTTGAATACTCTTTGATCTTTTACATTTTTAAGAAGAGTCAAATATCTTTCTTCATGCTCTTTTTCAATTCCAGCTACTTTTTCAAATAAGAATGATAGTTCATTTAATCCTTCTTCTTTTGCAGTTTTTGCAAATTCAGCATACATAGTAGTCCATTCATAGTTTTCGCCTTCTGCTGCATCTTTTAAGTTCTCTTCAGTTGATGGTACATCTCCTCCATGAAGATATTTAAACCATAACTTTGCATGCTCCTTCTCATTATTAGCAGTTTCTTCAAATATTGCTGCTAATTGTTCATACCCATCCTTCTTTGCTTTTGAAGCATAGTATGTGTATTTGTTTCTTGCTTGGCTTTCACCAGCAAATGCTGTTTTAAGATTCTCTAGGGTCTTAGTTCCTTCTAATTTCATATAAATCCATCCTTTCTTTATTTATATTTATATATTAAAGGTGTTCCTCTAATAAACTACTTTTACTACTGTATGAAGTATGTAATATTTTTAAACTCTCTTCACTTAGTGGTTTTTTTAGATATTCTTTGTATAACTCTTTAACCTCATCATTTTCAAATGAACATCTCTTGGCTCTATGTTTTTCAACATCATATAAGCCATCTATTCTACTTTTCCTAACTTCATTTAATTTAGGGATTGGGCACAAAGGTTGACCACCCCCACCTATACATCCTCCATTACAATTCATAACTTCAATGAAGTGAAACTTCTTATAATAATCATCTTTTAATATTTCTTCTAAGTTTGCTATTCCATTTACTACAGCTACTCTTACTTTTTTGCCGTTTATATCAACAGTTGATGTTTTAATTCCATCAAGTCCTCTTAACTCAGTCAATTCAAGAAAATCGGCTTTTGGTTTTTGACCAGTGAACATTTTGTATAAAGTTCTTAAGGCTGACTCCATAACTCCACCAGTATTTCCAAACATAACTCCACCTCCAGAACTTTCTCCAAGAAGTGGATCATAGTTACTTTGCGGTAAGTTTGCCAAATTAATATCATCTTCTTTTAACATAAGCGATAATTCACTCGCTGTTAAAACATAATCTATATTTGCAACATACTCTTTTGCTTCCATTTTTTTAGCAGTACATGGTGTTATTGCTACAGTAACAATTCTAGATGGGTCTAGTCCTTTTTTCTCTGCAAAATATGTTTTAATAACGGCACACTGCATGCCAATTGGACTCTTACATGAAGATATATTATCTATAAGTTCAGGATGATATATTTCGGCATATTTAACCCATGCAGGACAACAACTAGTAAATTGTGGCATTGCACCTTTATTAGTAATTCTGCTAATTAATTCTGTTACTTCTTCTAATATCGTAACATCTGCTCCAAATGCTGTATCAAAAACATAGTCAAATCCCACTTTTTTTAATGCTGTCACTAATTTGCCTTGAACATTTTCTCCATATGGAACATCAAAATTATCCCCAATAGATACCCTCACTGCAGGTGAAGTAAGAGCAACAACAATTTTATCATTATTATTTATTATTTCTTTTACATCTCTATATGCGTATTTAGGCACTAATGCACCCGATGGACAATTAAGAATACATTGTCCACAGCCAACACATATTGGTTCTTTACATATATTTAAATTGTACGATATATTTTCAATGTTTTCACAAGTTTTTCTACATTGTCCACAATTGATACATTTTTCGTTTATTCTCATTATTGCAGGATTGTATTCACTTATTTTAACTCTTTTGTCTTCAACGTTATCATTAATTATCTTTCCAACAGTATCTTCATTTGCAGATTCAATTACAGATTCCACAATTGCTTCAATATCATTTTGTATTAAAGAGTCTTCTACAAGCTCAAACTCATCTCTAGAAGCACCGCAAATAGGACATACATAATCTTCCTCAAGTTTATCAGTTTCAATTATATATCCGCATTTCTTGCATTTGTATTTTTTCATATATTCCTCTTTCACAAGTATTATAGCATATTTTTAACCAAATAATATACTATTTGTTGATTTCAAAATAAAATGTAGTTCCCTTGTCAATTACACTATCAACACCGTATTTAAAATTATGCTGCTCCAGGATATTTTTAACTATTGATAATCCAAGTCCAGTACCATATGCGTTACGTTTATGTTTCTTTTGATTATGATAATACTTATCCCATATGTATTTAATTTCTTCTTTTTTAATACCTTTACCTGTATCTTTAATTTCTACTCTTATAGATTTTTCTAACTCTATAACGTTAATAAACACTTCCTTAGAGTCTCCAGTATAGTTTACTGCATTGTTTATTAGATTATATATGACTTGTTCTATTCTAATCTTGTCAGCTTTTACCATAATAGTTTTTTCAGTATTAAAGATAAATTTATAATCCTCTTTTTGAACGAGTATATCATATCTCTTTATTATGTTATTTATTAGCTTAGTAAGATCAAATTCTTCTATTTTTAACACTGAAGTTTTAGCTTGTATTTTTGATAAATCTAAAATATCATTTACAAGAACAGTTAATCTATCAGTTTCTTCAATAATAACATTTAGATTTTCATCTTTCTTCTCTTTTGTTTGACTCTTTAAATCTCTAGTCATTTCAGCATATGCTTTTATCATGGTAAGTGGAGTCTTTAAATCATGTCCGACATTAGCAAGTAAATCCCTTCTTAATTCATCCGTTCTAGATAATTCAGCTTTTGCTTTTTCAAGAGTTTCTGATAACTCAGCTATTTCATATATTTTACTATCACTTTTAAATGAAACACTGAAGTCGCCATCAGCCATTTTTTTGGCAGAATCAGTAATTAAAGAAATTGGTTTTGAAATCTGAGAAGATATAAAATATCCAACTAAAATAGATAGCAATAGTATTATTACAGAAATGTAAACATATTGACTTTTTAACAGTTCAATAGAGGAATCTAATGCTTCTATTGAAGAACTTAAGAATACATACGTCCCTTCATCCAATTTAATTGCTTTTACAAGTGTTTTGTTTTTAAAACGCATTCCGGTTATTAAAAGAGAATCTTCTTCTTCATCACTATTTATAAACGAAGATATATAATTTCTTATTGTACTTGACTCTTCCATCGCACAACCTTTATTATATATATTTGACACTATATTAATTTCATTATTTTGATATATTGAAATACAAATTCCATTATTAAATGCAATGTCTTCAAGAGTAGAAACTGTAATATCTTCATTTGTTTTTATTGTATCCGCAGCATTATCTAATATACGCGTTTTATATACTTCATAATATTTATTTAATAAAACGATTTGTATAAAAAAAAGAAATAGTAAAATAAAGCATGAGAATGCTATTTCGCATGCCCAAACAATATACTTAATTTTACTACTCTTTGACTTCAAATTTATACCCCATTCCTCTAACTGTATTAATTAGATCTCTATATTTTCCTAAATTATTTCTTAACATTTTAATATGTGTATCTATTGTTCTATCATTTCCAAAATAATCATAATTCCAAATGTTATTAAGTAATTGCTCTCTTGACAGTGCAATACCTTTATTATTAATAAAATATACAAGTAAGTCATATTCTTTTGGTGTTAATGGTAATTCTTTACCATCAATATACGCAGCATGGCCAAGGAAATCAACTTTCAAATCTTTGTATACAAAGAAATCATCTTCTCCTTTGTATCTTTTCAATACTGCATTTATTCTCGCCATTAATTCTTTTGGACTAAATGGTTTTGTCATATAGTCATCAATCCCAAGATCAAACCCAGCTAAAATGTCATATTCTTCTCCTCTAGCAGATAGCATTATCGTAGGTACATTATACCTCTCTTTAATAACTTTATATGCTGAGAAGCCGTCCATTTTAGGCATCATTATATCCATTATTATTATATCTGCTTCGCCTGCTTTATCAACTGCCTCCACTCCATTTTCCGCTTCAATAACATCATACTTATTATCTAAACAATATTCTTTAATTACATCCCTTATTAACTTTTCATCATCAACTACTAATACTTTCATTTCTTCACCTCTTAATCTAACTATAATATCAAATTGTGAACTAAATGTGAAATATTTTTGTTGTTTTTATAATATTTTAATTTTTTGCAAAATTCTTCCATGATGTACAATCAAATCCAGAACATTTAAACTTTAGTATTTTAATTTGATTATTGCTAATAACTAAAACATATGCATAGTTTGAGTTATCAAAATCCAAAACATTATCTTCATCATTTATGATATTGTTTATATTATTTAATTCACTACTTGTTAATGAAGAAGAATCAAAATAATAAACATTATTACTATCTACATTCCATTTTTCTAACATGCCTAAAAATAGAACACAATCTATATTATTACAATTATCTCCCATAAATGCTATGATACTTTTTTCATTTGACTCATATAATTCATTAAATTTATTATAATCAATTTTAATTACTTCTTTAATTTGACTCTTTTCTTCTTTATATTCTAAAATACTTTTTTCATAATAACTTTCAAACTCATAATTTAATGATTCATCTGTACTGTTAAAAAACACTTTTTCTTTGTTATCTATTTTTAAAACCAAATAATTATTCTCATATTTCTTATAATATATATTTTTGCCACAATTTAACGTAAATAATTTCTTTTTTGTATTGTATTTATACACTGTACAATTGTCATAATCATTATTAGTACTAAGTAATGTAAAAGATGAGTCTCCTATTTTAAATATATCATAAGTACCAGTCTTAATGTTATAACTATACCAATCTTTATTTTTAATGTTCTCGTCTAACGGATTATTATAAAAGATGTATATTCCACATAATATAGATACACATATCATAACAGTTACAACAACTATTATTTTATTATTTTTCATGATTATATTTTAACAAAAAACAAGTAATAATTCAATTACTTGTTTGTATTATTATAATAATCCATTTCAGATATTTCTTTAGATACCATTTCTAAATCTTCAGCATCCTCATCATTATCTAATACTTCTTCTATTAAATAAATTAATTCTTTCATAGAAGAACATTTTAAATAATCAATTTTATAATAATTTAAAACACTGATTTGATAATTACTCAAAAACAAATTATTTACTTTTTTATGCATGTATTTCTCGTTTGTTAGGTCGCTAATATCAATACTTTTACCATTTATATTCATTTATTATCCTTAAGAAAAAATCACTATTCAGTGATTCCATACTTATTTTTGAATTTTTGTACATTTCCTGTCTTAGTTGTTTTAAATTTACCTGTATAGAATGAATGACACTTAGGACAAGCTTCTAATTGAATCTCATCTTTAGTTGATTTAACTTCAAATTCATTACCACAAGCACATTTAACTTTGCATATCTTTTGTACTGGATGTATTCCTTTTCTCATATTTTCCTCCTTGCCATAACTTTAATTCAAGTTATAGAAATAACTTCAAGTGGTATTATACACATAATTACTGCTAAAATCAAGCGTTTTTAATTAATTTGTACTTCTTTACGTATTTCATTATATATATAATTGTATCCTTCAAGTGATGGATATGGGTTATAACTATTCGGAACATAATAAGATTTTAAATGAATACCTTTATATATATTTATGAATATTGCATTTTTATATACATAGTATTTTTCAATATAATCATTGATTTCTTTGTTATACAGACTGCAGTATGGAGTTAATATTATTATTTGTGATGTGCTTATATTAGATATTTGGTCTATTATTTTAGTAATATATTCAAAATTATTTTCTAAGTATTCTATGAATATTCTATTATTTTTACTACACTTTTTAAATGATTTATTATTACTTGCCGTTATTATTATTGCATTTGCTTCTCTAATTGCATTCTTAATGTTAATAAATTCACCATTACTATATATTTCAGTATCATAATATATTTTTTTATATAATTCTTCATATGTAAGATTAATATAAGAAGCTGCATCATTGTAGTTTGCATTAATACTTCTACTAAAATAATAGTTATAACTTTTTCCATAAGTATTAAATGGAGTTCTTCCTAAAGATAAATCATCTCCAATTGATAAAATATTAATTTCCTTTTTATTAAGTTTATTATACATTAAAAACACGCCCAGAGAAGCAAATAAAAAAATAACTAGTATTTTAATATATTTATTCATATTATATATTACTCAGTTATTTCTATTTTAGCACCAATATTTTTAAGTTTACTCACTACATCACTATATCCTCTTAAGATGTAATCACTATTATTTATTGTGGTTTTTCCTTTCGCTATTAAGGCCGCTATTAAAAGAGACGCTCCTCCTCTTAAATCTGTTGCTTCAACTTCAGTTCCGCTTAAACTACTTGGACCTATTATTTCTAGTTTTTGAGTACTAAGTATTCTAGTTGTTGCGCCCATTTTATTTAATGCTTCAGTATTTTTGAATCTATTTTCATATATTGTTTCTTCTATAATCGATCTACCTGTTGCTGTTATTAAAAGTGTTGTTATTGGTTGTTGTAAATCAGTTGGAAATCCTGGATAAGCAAGCGTCTTAACATATGTAGGCCTTACATCTTCACATTTACTTATAGTAATTGTATCTCCTTCATGAACATAACTAACTCCTATTTCTCTTAATTTAGTAAGTAATGCTTCAATATGTGCTTTAATAACACCTTTAATTTTCAAATTCTTTCCAAGCAATGCTCCAATTATAATATAAGTTCCAGCTTCTATTCTGTCTGGGAATACATCTGCAACACCATTTGATAATTTATGATTTCCTTCTATTTCTATTGTTGATGTTCCACCACCTCTTATTTTAGCACCCATATTGATTAAAAATGATGCTACATTAGTTATTTCTGGTTCTCTTGCAGCATTTTCAATAATAGTGGTTCCTTCTGCTCCAACTGCAGCCATCATTATATTAATTGTTGCTCCAACACTAGGAAAATCAAAATATATTTTTGTTCCAACTAACTTTTTAGCTGTTATTATATATCTATTTTTAATTTTTTCAACATGAGCACCTAATGATTCAAAACCTTTAATGTGGATATCAATTGGTCTTGCACCTATATTACACCCTCCAGGAAATGATATTTCAACTCTTTTATCTTTAGCAAGGAGTGCTCCCATAAAATAATATGAAGCCCTCATTTGTACACTTAATTCTTCTGGAATTGGCTTATTGTGTAAATTGCTTGAATCAATATATAAGGCATCCTTTTGGTGTGTAACCTTACAATTAAGTAACTGCATAATATCTATTAAATATTCTATATCAGTTATTTCAGGTACGTTGTATATCACACTTTTATTAGAAGATAATATCGCCGCAGGTAAAAGCGCAACAGCACTGTTTTTCGCACCACTTATTTTAACTTCACCAGTTAATTCATGACTACCATCTATAATTATTTTTGACATAATTCACCTCATGCTCTAACACTAATATACTATGATTTTATTCTTTTATCAATGAATTATACTATAATTTACATACTCAAAACAATTTGTTAATTAATTCTACTACTAAAGATTTATACTCTTTATCACTTTTTTCTTCATCAATTAAACATAATGGAGGATATAAAACACACCAGTAATTATTTCCTTTAGATTCACCAATCTCAACTACTAATGATTCATAATAACCACTTTCGTATTTAACACCTTTATATGTTTTTTCAGGAAATTCATTAAGTCCATAATTAATATTAAATGTTTCATCATAATTATTTTCTTTAAATACTTTTTCAATAGAATTACTTATATTTTCTAAATTATTATACACTTCTTCCCTAGAACTATTTAAACTACTTGTATCAAAATCACTAATTACATTCATGACTTCACTTGTTGCTTTCTCTTTCATAATAATATCTTTAGATAAATTACTATTAGGAATAATTCTGAATCTTATTGAATCATTTGGAATAACATAGTCTTCCTCTTGAAATAAACAAATACTTAAAATTAATAAACCAATTAAAATAACTTTTTTCAATTAAAATAACCAACCTTTCATTTAAGTATTGGTTATTATTTTAATATTTTATTCATTATATATAAAAATATATCTATCTTTATTACTATAATCTTTTTCAACAACTACATTTGCATTATTCAAATACTCTTTAGCTATCTTCTTAATTTCATTTCCTTCAGTGCAGCCAATTTCAAATGCTATTAGATATTTATCGTTTAAATGATTTTTAATTTCACTTAATATCTTTTTATAGAAATATAATCCATCATCACCGGCATATAATGCTATATTAGGTTCATACTTTTTAACTTTTTCTTCAACATATTCATTAGTTTTAACATAAGGTGGATTACTTATTATAATATCAAATTTATCGTTAATATTATTAAATAAATCAGATTCAATAAATTTAATATCGGCATTGTTGATTTTGGAATTCATTTCAGCTACTTTTAAAGCATTAGCTGATATATCACTAGCGATAACTATAGAATCTATTTTACCTTTTAAACTTATTGCAATAGCTCCTGAACCAGTACATAAATCTAATATTTTTGGATTAACAAATTCCTTACTAACTCTTTTAATAACTTTATCTACTAATAATTCAGTTTCATATCTAGGTATTAACACATTCTCGTTTACAATTATTTTATTACCATAAAAATTGACATATCCAATTAAATATTGTATTGGATAATTACTTTTTAATAATTCATAATCACGTTCAATATTATCACTTACTTTAATTAATTCTTTAGCTTCACTAATAGATACTCCTAAAGATAATATTTTATTAAGCATTATTTCCTTCCATTTTAATTCTTTCATCTTCAGCTATTAATGCTTCTATTATTTCTTCAATATCGCCTTCCATAATTCTATCTAAATGCATAAGTGATAAATTAATTCTGTGATCAGTTATTCTATTTTGTGGATAATTATATGTTCTTATCTTTTCTGATCTGTCTCCAGTACCTATTTTACTTCTTCTTTCTTTTCCTAGTTTTTCATCTTGCTCTCTTTGTTTTAAATCATACAATCTAGTTTTAAGTATTTGAAGTGCTTTTTCTTTGTTCTTTATTTGGCTTCTTTCAACTTGACAATATACTACTATATTAGTAGGTATATGTGTTATTCTTACTGCTGAATCTGTTGTGTTTACACATTGACCACCAGCTCCACTACTTCTAGTTATATCTACTCTTATTTCACTGTCTTTGATTTCAACATCAACTTCTTCTGCTTCTGGCATTACTAAAACTGTTGCAGTTGAAGTATGTATTCTACCAGCAGCTTCAGTTTCAGGTACTCTTTGTACTCTATGTACTCCACTTTCATATTTAAGTTTTGAATATACACTTTCTCCGCTTAATATGAATTCTATTGTAGAGTAACCCCCACTTTCTCCAGGGACTTCATACGTAACTTCCATATTCCATCCTTGTTTCTCAGCGTATCTATTGTACATTCTGAATAAATCACCTGCAAAAATATTTGCTTCGTCTCCTCCTGCTGCTCCTCTTATTTCCATGATAACATTTTTTTCATCATTAGGATCTTTAGGCAACAACAAAACTTTAAGTCTTGATTCAGCTTTTTCTTTATTTGCATGTAAGTTATCTAATTCTTCTTCAGCAAAAGATCTCATTTCAGAGTCTTTCATCATTTCTTTAGCGGCTTCTATATCATCCTCTATTGTTAATAATTTCTTATATGTCTCTACTGTTTCTTCTAAAGAGTTCTTCTCTTTAGATACTATTTTCATTTTATTATAATCTTCATATATTTCTGGTTTAAGCATTTCATCATTTAGGTAATTATATCTTTCAACCATTTGTTCTAATCTTTCTTTCATAAACTCATTCCTCTCATTTTGTTATTAAACAAAATATTTATTTTAACTATTTATTCTAGAAAGATAGCTATAATTCAGTATCGTCTTCGAATCCTTCGTCAACAACTACTAAATCTTTTAAATCATCTTCACTTTTGTCATCTTCAGCATCATCAAGTTCATCATAGTAGTCCCCGTCTTCATCTTCATCATCAGAATTATCTTCTGAAGCAACATCATCATCTAATTCATCTTCTATTTCTTTAATGCTAATTTCAGATGTATGATTCTCTCTTAAATCCCAATACCCTTTACTAAGTTGTATGAATCTCTTTTCTGTAGAAAGTAGTGCAAAGAAGTCTCCTATCTGCTCTTCATAAGCTTTATCACTCATATTTAATTCTTCACATATTATTTTAAATATCTCGGCAATTTTCATTTTCTTGCCTTTTTCTTTAAGTATTACATAAGCTAAGTCATCAAATGACATAGTCTCGATATCTTCTTTTTTTATAGTTTTAAATCTCATTTAATTTTCCTCCTAAAATGGTGTCCCTTTCTTACCATTAAAATTATACTTATTTTTTATATAAAATCAAGTATTTTTTT
>CAYVZW010000005.1:0-8378 GCA_964456325.1 uncultured Clostridium sp.
GTGTTCCAGCTGATGCTTCTATAGCATTTGCACTTTCATTTCCTGTTATTGTTAACGTGAAATACGCATAAGTGAATCCTATTGTTGCAAGTAATAGGAATACTAACGCGATTCCATAAATCATTTTCTTATCTTTCATAAATCACACCTATCCTCTATACATAATTCTGTAATTATAATAATTATAAGTCAAATAAAAAGTGAAATTAATCACTATTTATATCTCTCCGTCTTATTTATTTTGTTATTATCTAATGGTGTGAATTCTTCACATCTTGAGTTAATGCATTTTAATTTATAAAGTAAACTATTCTTTGTACTTAACCTATTATTCATATATTCTCCTATTATATAGTATGAATAATAATATAGTTTTTATTCTTTAAAGTAATTCGTTTATTGTTTCTTTTAAATCTACTTCTTCCACACTTTTAACTGCTTCTTTAATTAACTCTTCAAAATCTATCTTAGATTCTTCTTCGTATATATGTTTTAAATTAGGGTTAATTACTGGATGTTTAGGAACAAATACTGTGCAACAATCTTCATAAGGAAGTATTGATGTTTCATAAGTATCTATCTCTTTTGATATTTTAATAATATCTAATTTATCAAATGAACAAAGTGGTCTTAATATCGGGAATCTTGTAACATCATTAACAGCTAAAATACTTGATAATGTTTGAGATGCTACTTGTCCTACACTTTCTCCATTTATAATGCAAAGACATCTTTTTCTTCTTGCTACTTTTTCTGATATTCTATACATCATTCTTCTCATTATAGTTATTAAATATGTTGTATCTAAATTTTTATAGATAGTTTCTTGTATTTTAGTGAAATTAACAACATATAGTTTACCATGTGAATTATACTTTTCTAGTTTTCTTGCTAAACTAATTACTTTATTTCTTGCTTCAATGCTTGTATGCGGTCTACTTTCAAAATAAATATAATTTAATTTAACACCTCTTTTAATTGTTTGATAACCAGCAACTGGAGAATCAATTCCTCCACTTAACATAAGAAGGCCTTTTCCCAATGTAGCAACTGGAAAACCTCCTAAACAAGGTATAACTTCATTTGAAATATATACTCCTTCAGTCCTGATTTCTATATTTAATAAAATATTTGGATTATGTACATCTACATTTATATTCTTAATATTCCTTAATATATGTGCTCCAACTTCTCTACTAAAATCCATTGAATTAATTGGAAAACTTTTATCACTTCTATTTGTTTCTATTTTAAATGTTTTAAAAGTCATATTAAACATTATATTTAAACATTCATTTTTTATAGCGTCAGGATTTTTATCTTCTATAAAGTTTGTTATTACTAATGCATGTATCCCAAATATAGTTTTAAGTTCTTTAATTATTAAATCAAATTCATTTTCTTTAGCATATATAAACATCCTATAATAATCATCTTTTATAGTAATATCAAAAGAAGATAATTTCTCTTTTATATTATCTCTTAATGTTTTAATAAAAAAGTTTCTATTATCTTTTTTAGTTGTTAATTCTCCATATTTAATTAATATTACTTTTTGCATATATTATTCTTTCTATTTTAATAGTAATTCTTTCCATACTGTATCAAAAGCTTTTAAAAATTCATTTATTTCTTCCATAGTAGTTAAATGACTTAAACTTATTCTAATAGAAGTTGTACTTATACTTTTATCTCCTTTTGAGATAGCATTTAATATAGTACTTTCTTCAAGTGAAGAACATGCTGTTGTGGTAGAAATATATATTTCATGTTTTTCTAAAGCATGTACAAATGTTTCTGATTTTATCTTTTTTAAACTTAAATTTACTATTTGAGGAACACATAATTCATTTGAATTAATTTGTACATCATAATTAGATAAGCCTTTTATTAAAGCTTCTTTTAGTTTTTCACATTTCTTTATTCTTGAATCTAATGAATCATTCATAAGTCTTATTGCTTTTGAAAATGCAACTACTAAAGGTAAAGCAGGAGTTCCTCCTCTAAATGGACAATTTTCTGTTGTTCCATATATTAATGTATCTATTTGTAAGTCTTTTCTTTTATATAATATTCCTATTCCTTTAGGAGCATAGATTTTATGTGCTGAAAATGATGCTAAATCTACATCACTTAAATAGAATTTTGCTTTTCCAAGTAATTGTGTCATATCACTATGAAATATTACATTAGGATTCTTCTTGTTAATTGCTTGTCTAACACTCTTTAGAGGTGCTCTAAAACCAACTTCTGAGTTAACTGCACAAATACTAACAAGTATTGTATCTTCTCTTACAATACTCTCTAAATTGTTTAAATCAATTTGACCATTGGGAAGTAAATTAACAAATTCTACTTCAAAACCAATACTACTTAAATAACCCATTGTTTCTAAAACACTTTTATGTTCTAATTTAGAAGTTATTATATGTTTACCTTTTTTTTGATATTTAAAAGCAACACCTTTAATAGCGGTACTGTTGCTTTCACTAGCTCCACTTGTGAATATTAATTCTTTAGGATGACAATTTAAAATATCAGCTATTTGATTAGTGGCTTGCATTAATAATTCTTTTGATTTTACTCCTAATGTATGTATTGAATTTGCATTTCCTATATATTCTTTTGTAACTTTTGTATATGAATCTAATACTCTATCATCTACTGGTGTAGTAGCACTATAATCTAAATATATCATATACCCTCCTATAATTCTTGTATAACGGTTAGAATAACTGGTCTACATTGTGTTTGTTTAAATAAATATTCTCCCATTTTTTCTCTCATATCATTTCTTATTTTAACATAATCAGCAAATTTCGAATTGTGTGTATTATCTTTTATAATATCTAAACTTAATCTTTTAAGTTCTTCTATTAATTCAAGATTCTCTTTAACATACACAAACCCTCTTGTAATAATTTCAGATCCAACAATAACACTTTTATCTTTTTTACTAAGTGTTGCTGACACTAGTACAAGTCCATTACTACTTAAAAGTTCTCTATCTTTAAGTACAAGTTCTCCAATATCTTCACTACTTTTACCATCTATTAGTATATCATCTACAAATATATGATCATAGCTTTCTACTAAACAACCATTTTCAAATAATACAATATCTCCATTTTCTTTTAATAAAATATTATTTTTATCAATTCCAACTTTACTTGCTAAAGAAGCATTTTCTACTTGATACCTATATTCTCCTTTAATTGGCATATAATATTTTGGATTAAATAATTTTATTAAAAGCATAATATCTTCACTAGATGCGTGATGTCTAACACTTTTTTCTTTTGGTATTGTTTCTATATTAACTCCTAGTATTGCAAGTTCATTCATTATTTTAACTATTGTTTTTTCATAAGCATCATAACTTGGTTCAGCAAAACATATAGTATCATTTTTAGTAAGAGTAATAAACTTATCTCTTCCTGCGATTATTCTATTTATATTAGCATATGGTATTTCTCTATCATTACTTATTAGAATAACTGTATTATTTAGTCTTAAATCTGTAAGATTACCTAACATATTTTCATCGATATCTAAGTATCCATTTTTAACACTTAAATTAACTATATTATGTAGTTCTTTTCCCATTATAACTACTTTTCTTCCTTTATCTTTAAGTGAATTAAATATTTCTTGAATAGTATAAATATGAAGTGGTAATACTGAAAATACTATTCTACCTTTATTTCTTTCAATTATACTTTTGAAAAATGATTCTAGTTTATGATTAGGTGAAGTATGCCCTTTCTTTTCAGCAAACACACTTTCACACATTAAACAAAGTACTCCTTGTTTTCCAATATATGCTATTTTACCTAAATCCATATCATAGCTTCCTGTCATAGTTGGATCTATTACAAAGTCTGCCATATATATTATTGACCCATCTTTAGTATTAACTGAATATCCAACTGTTTCTGGACTACTATGAGTTACGCTAAATGGAAACACACTAAAATCATTAAAATCAATCTTTTTATTCGCATAAATTGCATTAAGATTTTTAAGTTCTACTTTTTCTTCTTCACATTCATATTTAATTATTTCACTACAATATTTAGTAGCGTATACATTAATTTCTGGTATTAATTTTATTAAATCAGTAAGAGCTCCCATATTCTCATTATGTGGATGAGTTACAAAAACTCCAACTATATCTTTAGAATGACTTACTAAATATGAAAAGTCTGGTATTACATAATCAACACCATACATTTTATCTGGTGCATATTTAATACCACAATCAAATACTAATATTTTATCATTTACTGATACAGTATATAAATTCTTTCCATTTTCATTTAAGCCACCTAAAGCCATTATATTTATTTTATTCATTTCTTTCATCTCCTTAAAAGTTTTAAAATAGTATAAGTATTATAACATATAACATTTGAAATTGCTAGTAGTTACCTAAAATTCTATTACGATATAGTTTTATTTTAAAAAGATTATATATAACTAAATAAAAAAATTACTGAATATCTATTCAGCATTTTTTATTGTTATTAATCCTCTTTCTACTTCTTCAAAAGCTCTTCCTATCTCTTTTTTCGATTTGTATTCACTCTCAGCCATTTGATAATGATGATGTTCTTTCATTACTTTAGCTCTATCTGCTACTATATGTACTAATTTATACTTAGAATCTACTATATTAAGCAGTTTATCAATAGATGGATATATCATATTCTCATCTCCCTCTATTATTAGTATATATAAACTTATTAATCTATACAACTAATCAACACTAAATTTTACAATTATTTTACAAGATTTCTAAGAGCATCTAATATTACAACCATAGCCCATGTATCTTGTTTACAATAAACTCTAAGAGCTTTCTTTGACTTTTCTAAATCATATGGAGACATAATATCATATTTTGAATAAGTTACTAATGCTTCTGTTCCATTCTTTACTTCAAGATTTTTATAACTTAAGTTTGATAGTACTGGTAATGTCTTTTTAATTGAATAACTTCCAGACATATCTTTATTATAGAAACATATCTTTGATGATTCTTCTTCTGTAAAGCCTAAACTTTTATATAATTCTTTATTTGTATTTAAAAAGTATATTAAATCAGTTGAATTCTCTACTATTTTTAATAAATGTTCTCTATATTGTGGAAAAATAACAGATAGTTCTTTTAATCTTGTTCTTTCAAATGAAACATTTTGAGCAAGCATTGTTCCATTATTTGGATCTATTCTTTTAACAATTTCTTTAACCATATTTTCACGCTCATCATTAAGTGTTTCAGCTAAGAAAACATAATTGTCCTTATCGTTGTCGCAAACTCCAGGAGAGTGTTCAATATGAAGTGAGAATTCAAAACACGATTGAGTGTATGGTTTTTCTCCACTAAATCTAGGCATAGGACAAGGAAAACTTTCAAAGTCTAAATGATATATTGGATACTTAATAGTTGATAAACCCTTTTTAATTTTTTCTTTGTCTACATATATTTTATTATCATCATAACAATTTCTTTCAATAATCATATTTGGTTTTCCATCTAACCATTCATATGGAATATCATCAAGTTTATAATATCCCTCATTTATTAAATCATATTTAGATAACTTTCTTTCAGTAAATCCTACATTATCTTTAAATCCAATATAATTATAACTCGCATTATAATGAGGTACATTTTTAAAACATATTTCTTTATATCTACAGCAACCTCTTCCTTTAATATCACAATATTTACCAACTATGCATTTATTAGGATTAGGATTAACTATATTTTCTTCTATTCTATTTCTTATAAGAGTAATTTTATCTTGATAGTTTTTAGTTATTTCATTCATGTTAAAGAATCTTATAATATCTTCTCCATTTATTGTATTATATATGCGTTTATCTTTTTCTCGATATCCATCATATACATAGTCATGATTTAAAACAGCTAAATAATAATTTACTCTTACATTTTTATTATGTTCTTTCATATCATTTTCAATAATATGTCTTTGTATAGATAAATCATATATATATTTTCCAACATTAGATAATTTATCATACATTTTCATCATCTGTTTATTATATTTTTCAATTGTTTTTTCATCATTATCACATGGATCATTTAAATAATAAATATTATTCTTTTTACTAAACATATAATGTTTTTCTTTATCAATAGTATATTTTAAATCTAAATAATTTCTACTTGTTGTAGCTTTAACTTCTATTATATTTATTGTTCCATCCTCTTCTTCGTTATAAATATCTGTATAGCATAAATATCTTATTCCGTTGTGAACATAATCAAATGATTCTTGATTATATGTGCTTTCTGAATATGTAAACTTACCATTAAATATTTTTTTAGCAAGTTTACCTGCTTCAAGCTCAACTTCTTTATAATAACCCATCATTGCTTCTAATTGAATATCAGTTCTTTCTGTTAAATCTATATCCCCATCATCACTTTCTTCAAACATACTTGACAATAAGTCATTAAGATCATCTTTTTCTTCTTCTTTTTTGTATTCCGCTAATGACATTTTAGATTCTAGTTTTTCTTTTCTTATTTGTTCTAATGCTATGAATCTATCACATCTAGAATATTCTACAAAATTTGTTTTAGTTACTGCCATATTAACTCTCCTCTATAAATGTTTTTGATTTGTGTGGTTCATCAAATAATAAATCTTTATAATTCTGTTGTCTTAGTGTTTCATATACCATAATGGCTACGGTATTAGATACATTAAGAGCTCTTACATTATCTGTCATGGGCATACGCATACACTTACTAATATATGGTTTCAATATTTTAGGAGGTATACCCGTAGATTCTTTTCCAAAAAAGAAATAGTAATTTTTACTAGTATCACTATAATCAAATGAAGTATGTGGTTTATGTCCATATCTTGTTAAGAAATAGTATTCTCCCTTATTCTTTTCAAAGAATTCTTCAATATTTTCATATACAAAATATTTGCATTTATCTATATAATTGACTCCACATCTTTTAATGTATTTATCTTCTAAACTAAATCCAAGCGGTTTAATTAAATGTAATACACTATTAGTCGCAACACATGTTCTCATAATATTTCCTGTATTAGCGGGTATCTCTGGTTCAAATAAAACTACATTAATCATTACTTTTCTCCTTTATAACTATTCTTATAGTTCCTCTTCTTTTTCTATTTGTTAATAATTTATTTATTTCTAATTCTCTTTTTACATTTCTTGCTATTCCTTCATTACCATCTATTACTAAAGTATTAGGCAATAACTCTTTAATATAATCATTATATAATGAATAATGTGTACATCCAAGTACTAAAGCATCAATATCTTTATAATTACTTAATAGTTTACGTAATTCATCATGTATCTCTTTTTCACTTTTGTATTCTATTATATAAGCTAAATCCATACATGGTAATACATTTATAGTTTGATAGTCTTTTTTATTATCAACTATTAATTCTTTTAATCTATATGATTTAGAAGTTGATACTGTTGACATTACAAGAATGTCCTTTAATTCTTTATCACAAGCAACCTTTACCGCTGGAACAGTACCAATAAACAGCACATTTTTATACTTATCTTTTAATACTTTAATTAAGTTAGTAGTTACTGTATTACACGCTATCACTATTAATTTGACATTCTTTGATATTAAATAATCAATACCTTTAGAAACAAGATAAAGCAACTCTTCCTTACTTTTATTACCATAAGGATTATTTATCCTATCGGCATAATAAATAATATCTTCATGAGGAAGTAATTTAATTATTTCTCCCATTGTAGACATTCCACCAATACCAGAATCAAATACTCCAATTAAATAATTATTCATGTACTAATTATATATTTTAAGTATTAAAAAAGCAAATATCAAATATCTACTTTATATAATCCATCACTGGACTCTAATGTATTATCATCAACAAAACTCATACTATTACTATACTCATTATAATATTCTTCTTTAGCTTGTTCATAACTTTGCTGACCTCTACCACACCTTATTGCTGTCAAAACACAATGGTTATGGCATCCACTACAATGTTTAGTTGATAAGTATTCATTTAATGTAGGTGGATCTTCAATTGTATTTTCTTTACTCTCATCTACTTCTTTATCTTCATTATTATCTGTATTTATTCCTTCTTTTTTAATGAAACTTGTGAATAAGTTTTTTAATGAAATAATAGTTACAATAGTTAATAATATTAATAAACTTGTTTTAGTATATTTTTTATTAATATTAAATAATTTACTACAATATAATGATAAAGCATCTAAATGTAATAACGTATGAATAATAAAACATAAAAACATAATATATGAACTTATCTTATGAATTAATACCATCACTTCAGAGT
>CAYVZW010000005.1:8478-21511 GCA_964456325.1 uncultured Clostridium sp.
TTAATATAATATTTTAAAGTGAAATATTTATGTATTAATTGTTAACTTTTTTAGTAAATTACTTTTAATATATACAGTCCATAATCTAATTTTATCTTCAATATTAATCTTTTGTTATTTTTAACAACTACAAATCAATAACAATTATTTTGTTAACTAATTGTTAAATATTAAAAGCTACTATATAATGTAATTATTGAGGTATGTATGACAAGGGATATAAAATATGGAAAGATGATGGTTCATTTAAGTTAAGAGTTTGTGGAATTATTAAATTAAATGGCAAAATACTTATTGACAATTGTGACAATTGTTCTTTTGGGAGTTATCTCGGAGGGCATGTTGAAATAAATGAAGATACTAGGACAGCGGTATTGAGAGAAGTACTTAAGGAAACTGGTATAGAAACAAAAATAGTTAAAAATTTAGCTATACTACAATTGTTTTTAAAAGAGAAGATGGAATACCTTTTCATGAAATTGGTTTCTATTACCTTTTAAAACCAACAAAAAAATATCTACGAATAATTATCAACTAGAAGAAGGAGATAAAGGAAAAACGAGAACTCATGAATTTAAATGGATAACAATGAAAGAATTTAATGTAATTAACATTAGACCCAAAGCATTAAAAGAAGTAATAATTAAAAATAAAACAAATCAAGAAATTATTTCTCATATTGAATGAAAATATTAATTGAACATTTTATTTTGTTGTTAGGTATTTTATTTTTTAAATAATATTAGAATAGCAAAGAAAATTATTATATTAAACATCTTAATTATCTTTGCTTTTATTTACTAAGGATTTCATTAACTTTTCTTTTTTTATATATTTAATTTCAATTCCAACTACTCCATATTTTTCTTGTTCTTCTTTAGAATAATACTGTTCCATATCTAATGGATTTGCTTCTTCATCATCTTTATATCCAAGTGTTACCTTATTAAAATGTTTATATAGTTCTTTAAAGTTATTGTATTTATGTAATTTAATAACTTTCGTCATTAATGTTTCTTTTGTAGTTCCATTTTCAAAAATGATTATATCATTTTCTTTTATTAATTGTCTTTTTTCATCATTCAATCTAAGTTCTATAGTCTTTGTTCCACTTTTTATTAATTCAAATGGTTCATTATTTAGTCTCATATTGTATAACATATTATAATTCTCCTTCATAGTTCCACAAGCCCAATTTGCCTTTAACAAAAATCGTTTTATCATATTTAATTATATTTTCTAATTTCCAAGCATATTTTTCTATATGGTTACTTCTTCCATACACTACAGGATTTATATCTTTTACTTTTTCATTAAAGTCTTCATTTACAAGTATGCAATCGGTTATAACTGCTTCTCCTATAATTGCACCCTTGACACATTCCAACTTGTAGTCTTTAAACCTAACTAGCATATCTTTTTCTATATCCATTCCTGCATGAATTAGTATTTTACCCCTATAATTAGTTTTCCAACTTCTAAATTCATAACATTTATGACCATTTATAATTAAATCTGCCCAAGGTTGTTTAATCGTTAATACCTTCATAATAGTTTCCCTTTCAATACCAAATATATGTATAAATGATTATATCACATAATTATTAATTAATTGCGGTTTTATTTACTAAGAAGTTCATTACTAAGTCAATTAATATGTCTTTTTCGATAGGATTAGACTGTGCTATTAAAAGTGTTAATGCCACTAATGTATTATTATCAATAACTTGTTTATCATTCTTATAAAGTAAATCATAAAACTCTAGGAAATATAAAAATAGTGTTGCTCCTATTCTTTTATTACCATCTATAAAAGTATAATTTTTAATAATTAAATATAAAAAATTGATGCTTTTTCTTCAATTGTTGGATATCAATCCTTATCATCAAATGATTGATATATTGTCCTAATAATAGATTGTAATCCTTTATTTCTCTCAAGAGCGAATAAATTGCTATCATTGTTGAATCTAAGTTTATTTATTATTTCTATGCAATCCTCATATACAATTTCTTTGTATTTATAGTACCTTTAGGTTTATATATTCTTTTATGATCATAATCATCAAGCAAATTTAAAGCATTTGAATAATTATTGATAACTTTTATAATTTCTTGTGCTTCAGATCCTTTTAAATCAGTGTCTATTCTACCTGCTATATCAATTAATTTAACAGTATTTTCTAAATATTCAAGCCTGTTTTGATTTATAGCATATCCTTTTAATAAAATAATCTTTTAATATTTTATTAGCCCATTTTCTAAATATAATGCCATTTTGAGATTTAACACGATAACCAACGCTTATAATTACATCTAAATTATAATAATCTTTAATGTGCATTTGGGTTTTATTTTTAATTGCGCCATGTTCTGTGGTATTCTCAAATTTTGCGACAACCACTTTATCTTTTAATTCTTCATTCAAAATATTATTAATATGCTTTCTTATAGTTTTATAATCCCTATTAAATAATTTAGAAATTTGTTCTGTATCTAGCCAAACAGTGTCTTCCTTTAAATTTACTTCTAGTTTTACCTCCTGATTCTCAAATATTATTATTTCGTTTTTAATAATATAGTACCCCCTTCTTTTTTTACTTATTATAAATAAATCTTTTACATTTAAACTGATGTTTAGAACATTTATTAAATAGTATTTCTTCTAAATACATTGTACCAAACATTTATTCTATATACAATAATGTTTTACAAATTTTTTAAATGTTTTTCAATATTAATTCATTCAAATAAAAAGACTATTTTTTATAGTCTTTCATGCTACATAAACTTATTACAACATCCTATATTTTCATTACATACTTCATTTTCTTCTGTACAAGTATAACAAGGACTATAAGTATGTCTATAAATATGATGATTAATTATTCTTGTATTTATTGGACAAACGTGTGGTACTTCATGTATTATTTGTTTATGAACACATTTTTCAACTGGACATTCGTAGATTGGTTTACACATACATCCCTCTGTACTACATGTATGTTCTCCTGATTTTTCTGGAGTAACTTTAAGTTCAGCTGAACCTTCTACACTATATCCCTGATACATACCCATATTATCTATCATAATAACAACTCCTTTTCATAGTTATTTTATGATTATTTTGATAAAGTGTATAGGTAATTAAAAAAAGACATATTTAATGTCTTCTCTATTAAATATTAAACATTTAGATTTTCTGCAGCAGAAGATAAAGTGTTATCTGTTTGTTCTGTAGCATCAGCAGCGCCAATAATTGTATTTGAAAATTCTTTTACTTTATTAGTATATCCATCAAATTTTCCTTTTAAACTACTGAATCTTGTTGCTAATGATTCACTGGCATTTCCAGTAAATACATCATCAGCTCCAACTTCTTTCATTTCTGCCTCAAATGATTCAAAAATGTTAGACATTACTTTTGAACATTTCAATATTTCTTCTGCACTAGTTCTTACTTCTTGAAATTTAATATCCGTAGATTGATCATATGCCATAGTTTCCTCCTTATAATTATACTGTTACATTTTCAATTATACTATTTTGATTATTTCTAATAACAACTGCTGCTTTAGATACAAAGCCACCATATTCAGCGATTATTTTTGCCATGTTGTTTAAATCATCATGGTAGCCTTCAATTTCTTTTGCAATTGCATTTGCAGCTGGGTCTAAATATTCATTACTAATCATATCTCCTAGTATTGAATAAACTTTATTAACATTTTCCAAGAATAATTCTCCTTGATTAACTATAGCTGTTCCCCTTGCTTTCAATACTTCTGGATTTCCAACAAATCTTCTTCCCATCATTTCACCTCCTTATATTAATAATAATCTTGTTCCAGTGCGAATATTTGAATCTTTTATTATTGTATTTAAATCATATATATTACCACTATTTTTGTTATACAAACTAGGTTGTCTAGTTTCATAATAATCTTTGGATAACTCTGGTATAGATTTTTTTAATAATGAAATCAAATCATGAATTTTCCTATCAATAGGAACGAGAATCTCATACTTTTTTTCCAAGATTGGTACATATACTACAATATAAACTCTAAAATCCATATCTACTCACCTTTACTATATAAGTATATCAACAATTCAAAATTAAGTAAATGTTTATATACATTTTTTTGTAAACTAATCTTCTGAATAAAAATCTAATAATTTTACTAATTTTGGTGTTCCTTTAACTACATTAAATCCGAAATCATTTTGAAGAGCACTTCTTGTTTCCTTGTTATATGTTGAAGATTTAATTGTAAATTGATCGGTAATACCAGATCCAACCCAAACCCCGTATGTTGCTTGTACATTTGCTTTATAAAAGTCTTCATATTCATATGTCTTTAATCTCGATAATGATTCTACAATTATTATTCTTGCGTTTTTATTATTCTTTAAGTCTAATAATAATGAGGCTAAATTCTTTTGATCTTGAGAAGATAATCCATTTTTAAACACATCATATCCATAAATCATTATAACACTTACTTTATTTTGATCTCTAACTGCATTATTAATTGCAAGTAGTGCATCTGTAAAATTAGTACTATAATAATTTTGAAATATATCAACATTAGGTATGCTTTCTGCAGCATCAATAAGAATAAAGTTTATATCTTTAATATTTGATACTACTTGTGCTAAAGACGGAACGAATTTTTCATATGCCGATACATCTTGAGCTGTTACAAGCGAGATAGGATTCTTTGCTAAATCAATTGTTGAAATCTTTAATGAATCTTTTTCAATACCTATAGGTACAGTCCTTATAGTAGATATAGCCTTATTAACATTCAGTATTCTTACATGTTCTGGTAATATAGCAATTTCTTCTGCTTCATTAGTAACAGTTTTATTTAGTTGCTCACAAACTGATTTAATAAATCCGTTTATGTTATCCCAATCATAAGGATATGCTGTTTGATATTCATAAAGTTCACTATTTAGTTTAACAAGCCCTCTACCTACAATTTCTGATGGTACCATACCATGCGTAGAACCATATATGCTTGAATAATCACTTGGATCATTAAATTGAAGGCACAATTGTTGTGAAAAGTTTTGAGTAGTTTTTCCTCTTACAGCATTAACCCCAGAAGCTGTTACTATAAATGATATACCATACCTTTCACCCTCACGAGATAATGAAGATACAACATCAACATAGTCTTCAAAGCTTTCACTAAATGTTTCATAGTTATTTATTATTACTATATATCTAGGTAATGTTTTACCACTAGACTTTATGTAAAGATTATAATCTCCATTGTAATTAACAAATTCTTTTTTTCTAGTTTCTAATACTGAATTCAAAGTATTAAACAAATTAACAAATTTCTCTTCTTCACTAACAAAGACAACATCTCCTACTTGTGGAGCATTTTTAAACATTCCAAACATTTCAGTACCAAAATCAATTATATAAATGTTTATTTCATCTGATGAATGGCTAATAATTAAGCTATAAATAATAGAAGATACCATTATCTCTTTCCCACTACCAGAAGCACCATAAATTAATGTATTTCCTGTTTCATTAAAATTTAGTGTTAATAAGTCTTGTCTTTGATTATTTGGATCATCAAGTTCTCCAATTATAGGCCTTATATCCCACTTTTTAGGAACAAATGAATATTTCTTTATTAAATCATTTACATATATTATAGCTGGTATTTTATCTAGCCATAGTTTATCAACTTTAATACCTTTTGAATTAGCAGCATCATAAATATATTTAAGTACATTCGGAAGCTCTTCTCCTAAAGATATACTTTCTTGTCTCTTAACAGTTTCTATACTTTTAACTGTATCGCCTATATTATTAATAAATGACAAATCTCTATCAACAACTTTTGATATTTTATCTTTAGGAATATATTTTGTTCCTGCCCAAGCCGCTTGTCCCATTGCAAAATAATCATTATATCCAACTTGTAAATAGAACCTTCCAGCTTTCTTCAATGATGCAGCATCTGGGCATCTTATTACATCCATACTATCAGATCTCTCTTGGACTTTTAAGCAAACTTTAAATTTACTATTACTCCAAATTTGATCATCTACTATTCCACTAGGCTTCTGTGTAGCTAAGATAAGATGCACACCTAAACTACGACCAATACGAGCAGTAGATATTAATTGATCCATAAACTCAGGCTGTTGCGATTTTAACTCAGCAAACTCATCGGAAATTATAATTAAATGAGATATTGGATCTTTAATTTGACCATCTCTATATAATTTTTGATATTTATATATATCTAATGTACTTTCATTAAGTTCCAACTTTGCTTTATTAAATAATGCTTGTCTTCTTTTTAACTCACTTTGAATGGAAGCAAGAGATCTTTTTATTTCAGCAGTATCTAAGTTTGTTATGGTTCCCGCTAAATGAGGAAGTTTTACACCAGTAACTTTATTTTCAAAAGCTCCAGTTAGTCCACCTCCTTTATAATCAATTAATACAAATGATACTTCTCTAGGATCAAAATTTAAGCACATAGATAAAATATAAGTAATAATAAATTCGGATTTTCCACTACCAGTCATACCAGCAATTAATCCATGTGGGCCATGAAATTTTTCATGTAAATCTAAAGTAAATATTTCTTGATCTGGGTGTATTCCTATCGGAACACTAAGACTATTTACAGGATTATTACTAACCCATCTATCGAGAATATTTAATTGTTCTATTCTTCCCACTTTATACATTTCTAAAAATCCAATAGAAGATTTTAATTCATCTAAAAGTAGTGGGATTTTAACTGGAATATTAGATAGTTTTTCACACATTAATGAAATATCTATTCCATCCATTTTATCCATTACAAAACTTTGTTGTTTTTCTTTATTTAAATCATTTTTAATGATAGCTGACTTATCTCCATCTGCCATTAAAAAATCACTACATTCATTAGGTAAATTTGATATACCATCATTTAATATAATTAAACCAAAACCAATATTATTAGGTTCTTCTAAGACTTTTTTAATAATTTCAATATTTTTATTTTTCTTAATATTATCAACTATAATTAAATAATATGGTTTTACATTCTTATAATCATTTTGCGTCTCTACTCTTTTTCCATCTTCCTCTGAATATTTTCTTGAAGTAAAAACTTGTTCCAAATAGAATGATATTTTAGTCATATCTTCATAATTATTTGCAAAAAATCTTATATCCCTAATATTACTCCAAATATGTGGTAGTATTTTAAATGATTCCCACATATCAGAAGTTGAATCGTTAACCATAAATACTAATTTTAAGTCATCATAACATTGAAAAGTTACTAATTGTAAAATCATATCTTTTATAATAGATTCTTTATATTGTGTTTCTCCAATAACAACAAGCTTATTTCTTTCAATTAAACTTATAGTAACAGGTGCATTTTTAATCTCTTTTGCGCTCTCTACTACTTTATTAAGTTCATCCTTTAAATTATCTTCTGACATTGAAAAATCTTCAACAGAATAGCTTAAATTGATTTTAAGAGGTATATTACCTGTTCCAACTCTTACAGATAAGAAATCGCTATTATCTTTTTGTCTTTCCCATAAATTTCTTTTCTTATTTAATATGATAGATGCACAATCTTGAGGTGGTCCAAATCTTTCTATTAATATTTGATGTTGGCTTACTTTTAGATTTTCTATTTTCCTTCTTTTTTCAACAAGATATTCTATATATTTTTTTTGTCTTTTATTTTCATTTTCAACTGCATTTTTTCTATTTATCTTTTTAGAAATAGTTGGCCATATAAACGTACTTGCAATCATTGCTAAACATATTAATAATGATGGTAATGCTTGTACTAAAGTATATTGTTTTGATACAAGATTATTTATAGCAGTAAAACCAGTTACTAATGATGACATACCCATAGTAATAGTAGGCCCAATTGTCATTAATAATGATGTGTTTTCTTCTTTAATCTGTTTTGTTGGAGGTGAATCTATTCCAAATTGTTCCTCAATTATAGATGTCACAAATCTAGGTGATCTAGAAAAATAATCTTTATCATCATACATTTCTGCATTATCATCTTCAATTGATTCTGTTAATTCTCCACTATATTTTTCTGGTTCTTTTTTAACAAAACTAGAGGATTTGATTTCCAACCCATTATTAAAATTATTTATTATTATACTATTATTTAAAATAATAATTTTAAACCCCATTATAAAAATAATATCACCATTATTTAATCTTTCTTTTTCAACTACTCTAATATCATTAACATAAGTTCCAAATTGTGTATCTACTGGTTCTATTACAAAGACATTATTTTGCTTAGATAAAATAGCATGACTGTCTTTTATTCCACTACTGTTCATTAAAATAGCTGAATTTGGACTTGTTCCTATAGGAAAACTTCCATCAGAAGTTATTTCGTACTGTACAAACGATGTGTCGTTTTCTTTAGATATATATATAAATGATTGTGTCATTCTATTATCATCAGTTATTTTTAAAGTATAAAATCTGTTTAGTAAAACATTTACTTCATCTTTTTTTTCAGAACCATCAAAAACACTACAAATTTCATTACTTTGTAGTATCCATCCATTATCCTTTTTAATTAATGCTAATAGATCTCGTTCATTATCACTTTCATTAAAGTCTTTAATCCAATAAATACTTGTATTAATACTTGGAAATGGATATTTAAATATTTTATGAGATTTTATTAATAATATTTGCATATTACTTTCCCCTTTTATCATTTAGTTCATTATATACTATTATCTTTGTTCTTTTCTTTGTTTTTTTCTTCAATTTCTTTTCTTTTTATACTATCAAAATTATCTTTTTTATAATATAAATCATTAATTTTATTTTTTGTTTTTTCCTGTTCTGAATCTAGCTCATCGCTTACTCTCGATATTGTTGCCATATTATCACTTAACATTTCATCTATTAAAGCAGATGATTCATTTCCTCTTATTGATATTGACAATAAATCTAGACACTTATTAAAATTTTTATTAATATTTAAGAACTTATCTCTAATATCATCAATATATTTCAAATATACTTTCTCTTTATCAATGTCTTCAACTATTCCGTCATAAGAGACACTATTGCTTTTCTTAATACTCGAAATTGAATTATCAGCTTGTTTAAAATCATTATTTTTCATATTTTACATCCTTTTTTATTATAATGCTACATTTAATATACTATCATTTTTAATAATAGTCAATAAATTAAAATTTAAAATTACCCTTATTAAATTGTTTCATCATATTTTTCATATCTTCATATTGCTTTAATAGCCTGTTTACATCTTCGACTTTTTGCCCACACCCTTTTGCAATTCTAATTTTTCTTGAAGCTTTAATTATTTGTGGATTTTTCCTTTCTTCTAAAGTCATTGATAGAACAATAGCCTCCACTTTATTCATCATTTTCGGGTCTATATTCACATTATTTAGTCCCATTTTTGATGCACCTGGTAGCATTTTTAATATATTTTCTATTGGTCCCATTTTTTTAATTTGCTTCATTGAAATAAGAAAATCTTCTAAATCAAATTTGCCTTTTTGCATTTTCTTTGCTGTTGAAATCATTTCGTCATTATTTAATTCACTTTCAGTTTTTTCTATAATTGACAGCAAGTCACCTCTACCTAGTATCCTATCAGCCATTCTGTCAGAATGAAATTCACTCAACCCATCTAGTTTTTCTGAATCTCCAATCAATTTAATTGGTACATTCGTTAAATGTCTAACTGATAATGCCACTCCACCTTTTGTATCTCCATCCATTTTTGTTAAAATACATCCTGTTAAATTTAGCTTATCATTAAATCCGTTTATTACATTTATTGCATCTTGCCCCATCATAGAATCGATTATTAATAATGTTTCATTAGGCTTTACTTCACTAGAAATATTGGATAATTCATTCATAAGTTCTTCATCTATTTGTAATCTTCCAGCAGTATCAATTATTATATAATCATATCCATTTCCTTTAGCATATTCAACACCATTTTTAGCAATTTCTACCGGATTTTTCTTTCCTTCTTGGTAAACTTCAATATTAAGACTCTTACCGATTGAAACCAATTGATCTATTGCAGCAGGTCTATATACATCACAAGCAATAAAAATAGGTTTTTTATTATATTTCTTCCTTACAAGATTTCCTAATTTTCCTACAGTTGTAGTTTTTCCACTTCCTTGTAAACCAGCCATAAGTACTACTGTAGGTTTTGACTTAGTTTCAAGAGGAGCATCATCTTTTCCAAGCAAATCAATAAGTTCATCTCTTAATATCTTTACGAATAAATCTCCTGGTTTTATACTTTTTTTTACTTCTTCACCAAGTGCTTTTTCCTTAACACTATTAGTAAACTCTTTAACAATTTTAATATTAACATCTGCTTCAAGTAAACATAGTCTTATTTCTCTCATCATATCAGAAATATTATCTTCATTAATAACACCATGAGATTTAATATTACTTACTACTTTACTAAGTCTTTCACTTAAGTTTTCAAACATATCATTCACCTATTAAATTATATCAAAAAAACGATAATATAAAAAGTAGAAATTATTATTTCTACTAATTATTATTATTTTTCCAATCCCATACTATCATATCTGGGTCTATATCATCAAAATATTCACCTTGTTTATCACTATAGTCAGACATATCTATTGGCTCTTGAGGAGTATCTTCTTTTACTTCTGTATCTTTTGAAGGAATATCATCTTCGGTAATTATTGTTTCATTGTTTTCATTTGTTATATCAGCATTACCTATTTCATTGCCGTTAGAATCTCTTTGGACTCCCTCGTAATCAACTGTTCCTCCATTATCACCATTTATATTTCCGGTAGAATCTCCCTCTTTTAAATTTATTGGATATTCTTTGCTTTCTTCAGGATTAGTTGTGACAGTTTTATCTTCATCAGTTGTTGGATCTTCAACTATAACTTCAGAACCATTTTGTGTTCCATTGTGGTTGTTAGAAGTGTCGGTTTTACTATCATATTCTTTAATAGTTCCATATCCTAATATTTCTTTAGAATCTACTTCGTATGTTCTTCTACTTACTACACTTGTATCAGGATTGTCTCCACAATCTCCTTCTATAACTGTAATAACTGTTTTCTCATTTCCATTAGCATCTTTCATTACACTAACGCTTTCAACAATTCCAACTCTATCTACAGAAGATACATCTTTAGTATTTCCAGCAAAAGTACCATTAGATGTTTCAGAATCAAAGAATACAACATCTCCTTCTTTAGGAGTATATGCAGTATATTTTACTTCATCATAACCATTATCTGAATTGTATTTTGTTATAGTATCTACAGATCCAGAACTCCAGTTAAATTCCATATTTGAGTCTTCTTTCATAGCATACTTTAGCATACTACTTGATGAATTATATGGATCAGGATATTCTTCTGCATTGTTATAATAATCTTCTAACAATTTTGTATAACTTTGATTTCTTCTTATAACATCATTTACAAATTTTGCATTCCAGCTTTGACCAGCTTCATAGTTTTCAGTATTATATACACCATTACTAGTATCGGCTGCTAATTGAGCGCTAGTCATTCCTATAAGACCAGTTGCGGCAGCTGCTAATTTTTTTGCATCTGTGGTCGTGTCTTCCACTGTTGTAGGTGTTGTAGGTGTCGCGGTTGTTGTAGGAGTTGCAGGAGTTGCAGGAGTTGCAGGCTCTTTTTCTGGTTCTTCTGGGTTAATACCAGTCTGGCCATCTTCTCCCCCAGTTTTTATTTCCCCTTTAAGAGACTCAAAACCATCTATTTCAGAAGCATACTTTGAAATTAGACTTCTCACTGCATCTAATTTCATATCTTCAGCATCATCTTTTTCATAAAGATCTTCTAACTTATCAATTAAAGTACATGTTTTTTTTAAATCAGCTCGATAGTTTGCTAATTCGTTGTTTAGACTCCTTAAGCTTGTTCTACTATTCTTACTATCATAATTGTCTATATCGTGATTTAGAGAACTAATACTCGATTCAATACTTGATTTATATTCACGTAATTCGGGAAGTTTAGAAGTATCTAAAATATCGTCAGGACTAATGTAATCACTCATACGAGTATTCATAGTTTTAATAACTTCTGTTAATTGATCATCTATTTGTTCTCTTGTTGTAAATAAATCTTCATATCTAGCAATGAGATATTTTCTTGCTGAATCATATCCACCTCCGACTAGCCCACTAGCTTCAGACTCAGTATTAAATTTATCTACAGAAGCTTTTAATTTAGTACTGTCATCTTTATCATTGCTAAGTAAAGGCGTATATTCTTTTGTTGCTTTGTTAACATCACTACTTGATATTATTAAACTCATAGTATACCTCCTTATTATCTATATCTAATATACTATTTTATCTAATAATAGTCAACATTTAAACTTTTTTATTTACAAGAAAAAAGTGATTTCTCACTTTTAATCTATATTTGATACATCTTCTGTTTCAAGTTCTGCAGATGATTCTACTTCATCAGTAGCTCCATCCACCATAAATTTTTCTTCCAGTACTTCTGCAGCATCATCATCAAGTAATTCATTTTTAAGCATTACTTCAATATTATTATATTGTTTTGCTCCAGTACCTGCAGGTATAAGTTTACCTAGAATAACATTTTCTTTTAATCCCTTTAACATATCAACTTTACCACGAGTAGCTGCATCTGTAAGTATTCTTGTTGTTTCTTGGAATGAAGCTGCTGATAAGAATGAATCTGTTTCCAAAGATGCTTTTGTTATACCAAGCATAACTGGTTTACCAGTAGCAGGAACTTTACCAGCTAAGATTATCGGTTTGTTAATTTCAGCAAATTGTCTTAGAGGAATAGATAATCCTTCTACTAAATCAGTATCTCCTGGATCAACAACTTTAATCTTATTAATCATTCTCTTAACAACTGTTTCAACATGTTTATCTGATACATCAACACCTTGTGATTTATAAACTTTTTGAATTTCTTTTAA
>CAYVZW010000006.1:0-20459 GCA_964456325.1 uncultured Clostridium sp.
GGAACAATGGGAATTGCTGTTGGTATGGCTACAAATATACCACCACATAATTTAGGTGAAGTAATAGATGGATGTATAGCTTATATTAATAATTCAGATATTAGTTTAAATGAAATGATGCAATATATTAAAGGCCCAGATTTTCCTACTGGGGCTATTATACTAGGTTCTAGTGGTATAAAAAAAGCTTATGAAACAGGAAAAGGAACAATTACTGTAAGGTCAAGAGTATCGATTGAGGATTACAATAATAAATCACAAATTATTATAACAGAAATCCCATATCAACTTAATAAAAATGCTTTAATTCATAGAATTGCTGAATTAGTAGCAGAAAAGACTATAGATGGTATTGCTGATTTGCATGATGATTCAAACTTAGAACATGGAATGAAAATTATAATAGACTTAAAAAAAGATGCTAATGCAAATGTAGTTTTAAACAATTTATACAAATTTACTCAACTTCAATCTACCTTTGGAATTAATATGTTGATGATTCACGATGGAAGACCAAAAACTCTTGGCTTATTGGATATTATTAAATATTATATTGAATATCAAAAAAGTGTTATTTATAGAAGAACAAAGTTTAATTTAGATAAAGCTGAAGCTAGAGCACATATTTTAGAAGGATATAAAATAGCGCTTGATAATATAGATGAAGTTATAAAAATTATAAAAGGATCTAAAAGAGATTTGATTGCAAAAGATGAATTAAATAAGAGATTTGGATTAAGTGATGCTCAGTCAGAAGCTATTTTAGAAATGAAATTAAGGAGATTAACTGGACTAGAAAGAGATAAAATTGATGAAGAGTTAGCTGAACTTTTAAAACTAATAGAGCAATATAAGGAGATTCTTTCAAATGAAGCTAAATTAATGGAAACGATTAAAACCGAAATGCAGGAGATTAAAGATAAATATGCTGATGAAAGAAGAACGAAAATTGATAATACAGCAATAGAATTTATAGAAGATGAATCGCTTATACCTGAGGAAGATATAATTATAACAATAACAAATAAAGGGTATGTAAAAAGAGTGCCTAGTAATACTTATAAAATTCAAAATAGAGGTGGCGTTGGTATTAAAAGTATTACTACAAATGAGGAAGATTTTGTTGATCAAATCATACCATTGGGTACACACGATTACGTCTTATTCTTTACTAACAAAGGAAAAGTGTATCGATTAAAAGGATATGAAATACCAGAATTTTCTAGAACTGCAAAAGGACTACCTATTGTTAACTTAATTCAAATAGAAAAAGATGAGAAAGTAAATACTATAATTAAAATTGAACAATCTAATGCCAATAAGTATTTAGTTTTCAGTACAAAAAACGGATTGGTTAAGAGAACATTAATTTCCGATTTTGATAATATTAGACAAAGCGGGAAAATAGCAATTACATTAAAAGAAGATGATGAATTAATATCAGTTAAAAAGACTAGTGGAGATTCGCAAATCCTTATGTGTTCCTCTAATGGAAGAATGGCAAGATATGATGAACAAGAAATAAGAGTTATGGGAAGAACTGCTTGTGGTGTAAAAGGTATTAATATGGTTGATGACTATTGTGTAGGAACAGAAGTATCTGATCAAAGTAGTTTACTTCTTGTTGTTACAGAAAACGGATATGGAAAAAAGACTGATGTTAATGAATATAGACAAACAAAGAGAGGAAGCAAAGGTGTTAAAACCATTAACATTACTGCTAAAAGTGGAAAAATTATTGGATTTAAGTCTACTGATAATGATAAAGATTTGATGATTATTACCAATGAAGGCATTATTATTAGAATACCTGTTGATTCTGTCTCTAAAATGGGACGAGTAACCCAAGGAGTAAGGTTAATTAATCTAAAAAGCAATAGTAAGGTAGCATCAATCTCGATTATTGAAAAGTCTGATGATGAGCAATTAATTGATGAAGATGAACAAA
The DNA here is from genome assembly GCA_964456325.1 of uncultured Clostridium sp. Taxonomy (GTDB): domain Bacteria; phylum Bacillota_I; class Bacilli_A; order RF39; family UBA660; genus CAG-1000. Next base: position 1,949 of record CAYVZW010000006.1, read on the forward strand.
AGTGAGCTAATTAGCTCATTTTTGTTTTAATGTTCCACGTGGAACATAGTAATTTTCGTTGGTATTATACTTACAAATTAAATTTAATTGCAACGCCAAGTGATTGATGAGTATTTATTTTCCAGGAAATAATTTAAGATTAAATTTTACAAATTAATGTTACTTAGTCAATGTTCCACGTGGAACATTGAGGTGGTGCTTTCGAATGTTTTTGGTTATAATATTATATAGCATCTATATATTTTGCTAATATTATGCTTATGTATTCATTTTAATATCAATCTAAATAATAAATGCATAATTATTTCCCGGGAAATAATTAAAAATTAAGCCTTGTAAGTTAATTTGTTAAGTCATTGTTCCACGTGGAACATTGAAACAGCACTCTGTTAATCGAATAAAACACTATATATATGAAGTATGTGTATTTTTGTTAATATTATATAAGTGAAGGCATTAAAATAGTAATATATGCAATTAATTACAATTGTTTTTATAAAAGCATCTTATATACTTTAAAAAGTATTTTTGAATCAATGTTCCACGTGGAACATTGATTTCGAACGTAATTTTTCTATTATTTATTATATAAATATTAAGTATTTTCTTTAATTTATATCAACTTTGTAAAGCAATCTTAATATTAATTATTAGAAATTATAATAGTAAAGAATTATTTCCCGGGAAATAATTTTAGAGGATATTGTAATAAATAATAAACCAACAATGTTCCACGTGGAACATTGTATTTGAATTATCTGATTAAAATTTAAATAACTATTGATGTTTGTTTTTTTTTTTGATAATATATGTATAGCGCAATGAACGATGTTCGAACGGGTCAGAATTGGAAAATAGCAGCCATAAGAACTAATTCATGTGCGCTATATATTTTAATAATTAAACGAAAGAGCGTTTGCATGAATGATATTGTGAATTTGTTGAAAAAAGAAATTAAATGTGCTCTTATTTATGACGAAGTTCCTGTTGCATGTGTTATAACTAGGAACGACACAATTATTGCTTCATCACATAATAGTAGAATCAAAGATTGTAATCCTTTAGCACATGCAGAAATTAAATGTATATGTAGTGCAGCTAAATATATAAAGTCTTGGAATCTATCAGAGTGTGTTTTATATGTTACTTTAGAACCTTGCAAGATGTGTAAAGAGGTCATATCAGAATGTAGAATAAAAAAGGTTTTTTATTTTACTTCTACGGAAAAAAAAGTAAACGATAAAGTTAAGTATTATAAAATAGATGATAATAATACAAATTATTTTTCAAATACTATTAAAGCTTTTTTTGTTGATAAAAGATAGTATTTAATAGTATATTTTGATATAATTATTTCAGGAGGTATGTATGTCGTATGTTGCATTATATAGAAAATATAGACCAAAAACTTTTAGTGAAGTTGTTGGTCAGGATATAGTAGTTAGAATATTAAAAAATAGTATATCATCAAATAAAATAGGGCATGCATATATTTTTAGCGGCACCCGAGGTACCGGTAAGACTAGTGTTGCTAAAATTTTTTCTAGAGCAGTTAATTGCTTATATCCGGTTGATGGGGATGTATGTTTAAAATGTGATGTGTGTAAGAACATTAATGACAATTGCATAGATATTGTTGAGATAGATGCTGCTAGTAATAATGGAGTTGATGAAATAAGAGAAATTAGAAATAATGTTACTCTTATGCCTACATATCTGAAATATAAAGTATATATAATTGATGAGGTGCATATGTTGTCTGGAAGTGCTTTTAATGCTTTACTTAAAACACTTGAAGAGCCACCTGAACATGTTATTTTTATTTTAGCTACAACAGAACTTGGCAAGATTCCTGCTACAGTTTTATCTAGATGTCAAAAATTAGACTTCAAAAAGATTCCTTCAAAAGTGTTGGCTAAACAAATTAATTATATACTTAAAAAAGAAAATAAAAAGATGCCGGATGATGTAGTTAATCTAATTTCTGAATTAAGTGATGGATCTTTTAGAGATGCAATTAATTTAGTAGATCAGTTACTAGCATTTGAAAAAAGTAGTATAACAGTTGATGATGTATTTAATATTATTGGGGATATTCCAGAGGATAAGGTTATTGATCTTATAAAATGTATTACGGAATATGATATTAAAAAGTGTTTAGAGCTTGTTAATAGTTTATATGAAGAAGGTAAAAACTTCTATAATATAAGTGATAGAATGCAAAATGTTGCTAGGGATATTATAGTAAATAATAATACTCATGAATATTTTAAAAAAGATTACGAAAAAAAATTAGAGATTTTTACAAATCTTGATAACGAAAAATGTATTGAATTTTCTAATTATTTATTTGATCTAACAAATATACTAAAAAAGACTTCAAATCAAAAAACATTATTTGAAACATATATGATTAAATGTTCATTATTGTTTTCAGCAATTAAGAAACCTATTAAAGAATTAATTGTTCCACTTGAAAAAAAGGAAAATGTTATTGAAGAGGAAAACGTTAGCATTAATGATAATAATTTTGTTTCTAAAAAAGTTAGAATCAATAATACTTTAGCGGAAGCAGGTATTGAATATAAAAAAGTATTTATCAATAAATTCGGTTTAATAAATGATTTTATTTCTAATATCCAGTATAGTTCAGTATCAAGTTTAATGCTTAAAGGAAAGCCAGAAGTAGTGTCGGATAAAAATGTATTATTCACATTTAAAAATATCTTCGAAGTAGTTTTGTTTGATAAAAATGCAGATTTAATACAAAAAATGTTAAAAGAAATTTATTCTAAAAAATATGATATAGTAGGAATTAGTGAAGATGAATGGAAAATCATCAGAAATAAGTTTATTGAGGATAAAAAAAATGGAATAGTGTATAATTATATAAAAGAAGATAAAAAAAATAAAAAGAAAAATAATGTTTCTGCTTTGGAAAACGAGGCAGAATCAGTGTTTGGAGAAGATATTATTAGTGTTGAATGAAAGGAATAGAATAATATGAATATGAATGCGTTAATGGCACAAGCAAAAAAATTACAAGGGGATTTAGAAAAAACTACTAAAGAAATAGAATCAGAGAACTTTACATTTGAAAATGATTACATTTTTGTTAAGGCAACTGGCAATAATAACATAACTTGTGTTAAAATTAAAGACAAAAGTATATTGGAAGATGAGGAAATGTTTGAAGATATAGTTACCGTAGCAATAAATAACGTTTTATCTAAAATTAAGAAAGAAAAGGAAAACAAATTAGGAAAGTATGCTGGTGGTCTTGGGGGTTTATTTTAATGAATATTCCTAAAAGTTTTGATTTGCTGGTAAAAAACTTTGAGATTCTACCTGGAGTTGGTGAAAAAACAGCTGAGAGATATGTATATAGTATTGAAGGCAGGGAGGATGAAGAAATTGAAAATTTAGCACAGGCATTAATGAATTTTAAAAAAAATATTAAAAGGTGTTCAATTTGCAACTGCTTATCTGATGAAGAAATATGTCCTGTTTGCGAAGATAAAACCAGAAATAATGGATTGCTGTGTGTCGTTGAAGACTCTAAAACTGCGTTTTCTATAGAAAAGACAAATAAATATAGGGGAAGATTTTTTGTTTTAAGTGGATTAATTTCTCCAATTGATGGAATTAATCCAGAAAACTTGAACATAGGTAAACTAATTGAATGTGTAAGAGCAGGAATGAATGAAGTAATTATAGCGCTAAATCCATCCATAGAAGGAGAAGTTACATCCTTGTATATACAGAAAAAGTTAGAAAAAGAAAAAGTAAAAGTATCGAGGTTGTCATATGGTATACCTGTTGGATCAGACATAGAATATCTAGATCCTATAATGATATCTAAAGCTTTGGATGATAGAAAGGTAGTATCATAAATATATTAGTAAATCATATTAGTTATTAGGAGAGTTGAATGTTTCGTATCATAAAAAGGATAGTTTATGCGTTATGTTTATTATATACTATTAACATTATAATTTATAATTATGGCATTATAATTCCAATCAATATATTTACAATTATCATTGTAAGTTTTGCAGATATATTTGGTATTATGGGAATATTGATTATTATGTACTTGATATAGGAGAGAGAATGAGTAAAATTTATAATTTTTTTGCTAATGCCTACGAATGTGGTAAAATGGGACATGCTTTTTTGATTGGAAACGTATCTTTTTTAGATTGTAAGGATGAAATAGAAAAAGTTATAAATGAATTTATATGTAAAAAAAATGTTCCCATTAATGTTAATCCTGATGTTACAATTGTTGAACCAATTACAAATAATATATCAAAAGATCAAATCAAATCTTTATTGCAAGATATTTCTACCACATCGCAGGTTTCCGGGAAAAAGGTATATATTATTACAAATTGCGAAAGTTTATCTGATACAGTTTATAATTCTCTTCTTAAAACAATAGAAGAGCCAGGAGATGATTTATATGCTTTTTTGATATCATCTAATATAGACGCTGTTGGCGATACAATCAAAAGTAGATGTCAGGTAGTATTCACTTCATCATATAAACTAGAGGAAAGGAATGATGAAGCATTTCGGATATCAGAAAAAATAGTTAAATCTTTAGAGAATAATGGCATTGATTCAATTGCAAAAAATTCTGAAGTATATAATGCTGTTGAAAATAAAAATATGTTTAAATTAGTTTTGAAAGAAATGTTTAACATTTATATGAATGCGTTGTATAATGAGGTTGGAGCTCCTGAGGGTGTAGAAAATATTAAGGTTAATGGAGATATCAAAACTTTATGTAGAAAAGTTTTAGTGGTTAATAGCTTGATTGAAAGAAATGATATAAATATAAATAAAGATATAGCAATAGATAAAGTAATAATTGATTTATGGAGGTGTAATTTATGAGAACAGTATCAGTAGAGTTTAAAAAAAATGGCAAGCAATATTTATTTTTTGATAATAACCTAGAATTAAATGAAGAAGACTATGTTATTGTTGAAACAGAAAGAGGCAAACAATTTGGCAAGGTTATCAAAGTTAATAGTAATGCTTCTAATGAGGAACATGCATTAGTTTTAAAAATAGCTAATAATAATGATATTAAGCAAAATGAAAAAAATATTAAAGAGGCAATTAAGGCAACAGAAAAAGCTCAAGAAATATCGGATTCACTCAAGTTAGATATGAAATTTATTGATTCATTTTATACATTTGATCAAAGACAATTGGTTTTTTATTTTTTGGCTGATGCAAGAGTTGACTTTAGAGAACTTGCAAAAACATTGGCTGGTATATATAGAACGAGAATAGAATTAAGGCAAGTTGGGGTTAGAGACAAAGCAAAAGAAATTTCTGGTGTAGGTCCTTGTGGAAGAAAGTTATGCTGTTCAAGTTTCTTGAATGATTTAGATTCTGTCAGTATTAATATGGTAAAGAATCAAAATTTGGCATTAAATCCTACCAAGATAAATGGACAATGTGGAAGATTATTGTGTTGCTTAAAATATGAAGATGATTTATATACAGAAAACAGAAAATTAATGCCTGAATATGGTGAGAGAATAAAAGATGATAATGGAGATACAGGAGTAGTTACTTTTTTGGATGTCCCTAATATGAGATATATTTTATCATTTGACAATGGTGATAAAAAAGAAGTCATAGTTAATTGCAAGAGTGATAGAAATGGAAAAAAACAAAGAAATTAATGATTTACTAAATATTAATAACTTAAAGATAGTTCAGAATAAGGACTACTTCAAATTTAGTTTAGATTCAGTATTGTTGCCTAGTTTCGTTAATATTAATAAAAATACACATAATATTTTAGATTTGTGTACAGGAAATGCGCCGATTCCTTTAATATTAAGTACCAAAACAAAGGCAAATATTATAGGTGTTGAAATTCAAAAGGAAATTTATGATTTAGCAAATGAAAGTGTAAACTTAAATGGTAAGAGTAGCCAAATTAGTTTGATAAATGATGATGTAAAAAATGTATATAGCATGTTTGAATCTGATAGTTTTGATATAATAACATGCAATCCTCCCTATTTTAAGTATAATGAGAATAATATTATTAATAAGAATAATGTTAAGTCAATAGCTAGGCATGAAATGAGTGTAAAGTTAGAAGACATAGTAAAAATATCAAAGAAATTACTTAAAAATAATGGGCAATTATATTTTGTTCATAGAGCAGAAAGATTAATTGATATTTTTTGTTTAATGAGGGATAATAATATTGAACCTAAAAGAGTAAGGTTTGTTTATCCTAAAAGTGGATGTACTTCTAATCTTATTTTGGTGTGTGGGTTTAAAAATGGTAAGCCAGGATTAGAATTAATGCCACCACTTATAATCCATAATGACAATGGAACTTATACTGATGAAGTGATAAATATGTTTTCTTAAAGGAGTGAATATGATACAAAGAAGTTATGATAAAAGTAAGTATGGGAAGTTGTATTTAGTTCCAACTCCAATAGGTAATATGGAAGATATTAGTTTTAGGGCAATAGAAACCTTAAAAAACGTTGACAAAGTTTACGCAGAAGATACTAGAGTAACTGGACTTTTATTAAAAAAGTATGACATTAAGAAAAAAATATCTTCTTGTCATAAATATTCAGAAGAACAAAATAAAAATAAAATAATAAATGAATTAATTAATGGACTAAACATAGCTTATGCTAGTGATAGAGGCACACCTCTTATTAGTGATCCTGGTGAAGTTGTTGTTCAATATGCAATTGAAAATAATATTGATGTTATTTCTTTACCTGGGGCAAGCGCATTATTACCTGCTTTAAATATGTCGGGAATAGAGAATGATAGATTTATGTTTTATGGTTTTCTTGATAGTAAAGAGAAAGCTAGAAAAGATGAACTTAAAGAACTATGCTCATTTAAGTATTCAATGATTTTTTACGAGTCTCCACATAGATTACAAAGTACACTAAGAAATATAAAAGAAATCATGGGAGATAGGAGTATTTCCGTGTGTAGGGAAATATCAAAAGTACATGAAGAAGTATTTAGAGGAAGAGTAAATGAAGCAATAAAAACATATGAAGAAGTTAAGGGTGAAATAGTTATTGTTGTTGAAGGTAAAATACTAAAAGATAATATAAATGCAGTTGAAAAAGTAAAAGAATTAATAGATAAGGGCTACAAAATGTCACAGGCGGTAAAAGAAGTAGCAACAATAAATGGGATATCTAAGAATGAATTATATAATGAATGTATGGAGAAATTGTTATGAAATTAATTGTGGGACTCGGAAATCCGGGTAAAAAATATGATAATACAAGACATAATATTGGTTTTAATGTACTTGATTTTTATGTGAATAAGAATAATTTATCATATAAACAAAAACTTGGAGGGTTATATGCAGAAAACACTATTAAGGGTGAAAAGATAATTTTACTTAAGCCTCAAAGCTATATGAATTTGTCTGGAGATGTAGTTAGAAAATATTTTGACTATTTTAATATAAATGTTGAAGACATGTTAATAATATATGATGATGTGTACTTTGATACTGGTACATTTAGAATTAAAAGAGATGGCTCAAGTGGTGGACATAATGGTATAAAGGATATTATTTCTAAAATAGGAACAGAAGATATATATAGAGTTAGAGTGGGTACATCAAAGAATGAAGATAAATTATATGATTATGTTATTGGCAAAGTATCAAAAGAAGATAGAATAAAAATTGATTCATTATATCCAATACTATATGATGCAATTAATGATTTTACTATTCTTTCTATTGATGAACTAATGTGTAAATATAATAAAAAGGAAAAGAATGAATGATTTATTATGCATGAAGTTGTTTGATTTTGATGTAGATAATAATAAGAAGTTATATATAACTAAGAATGGTATATATGATGAAGTGTTATTATATTTTTATTATAAATTAAATTGTGATATATTACTTGTATATCCAACTATTAATGAAGCAACAAGTACATACAATAATCTAAAGAATTATTTAGATAATGTTTATATATTTCCTGAAGATGATTTTATTACTAAAAGTGCAGTAGCTGCTTCACCAGAATTATTATTTTTAAGATTGAAACTATTGAATAATGTAACGTCTCTAGATAAAAAAATAGTTATAGTACATTATAATAGTTTCGTTAAAAAGCTACCAAATAGAAAAGAATACAATAATAGTAAAATTAAAATTAAAAAAGGAATATCATACAATAGAGATGAGTTAATCAAAAAGTTAAATAATATTGGATATAATAGAGAATCATTAGTAATGAACACATCAGAATATGCAGTAAGAGGTTTTGTAATTGATATATTTCCAATACATGAAGAGAACCCAATTAGAATTGAACTATTTGATGATGAAGTTGAAAGTATTAAATACTTTAATGAAAATACACAGTTATCGATAGAAGGAAGTGAACTTGATTCAATTGAAATTAATGCAATTATAGAGGATTTTGGAAAAAATGATTCATCACTTATATCTTATCTAAACGAACCGAAAGTAATTTATGAAAATTATAGTGAAATTAAAAAAGTAGAAAAAATGGTTTTACCTCAAGTTAAGTATTTAAATGCTGAAAATAGTATTTATAGTTTAGAAGAGTTAAAAACAAAAAATGATATTTTTATTAATACTATTGATAATAAACAGAATTATGACATTAAAATTGAAGCAAAATCATTGGATTATTACGATAATAATGCTGAAAAATTAATTAATGATATTAAAGATAATAATGGAGAATTATATTCAAATAGTAAATCAAATTCGTTTTTTAAATCAAAAGGAATTAAAATTAAAAATGAATTTCTTTCTCGTGGTTTTATATACAAAGGTAATTATTATTATTCATTAAATGATTTAAATACTATAGGAAGAAGTGGGAAACTTGTATCTGACTATAAATTAGGTAATAAGATAGATTCTATTTCAAAAATTAAAGTTGGGGATTATGTCGTTCATAGAAAATCTGGAATAGGAATATATATGGGCATTAAGACCATAGAAAAAAATGGACTAAAAAAAGATTATATTTTAATACAATATAAAGGAAATGATAAACTATATCTACCTGTTGAAGATATAGAAAGATTATACAAATATACATCTAAGGAAGGCGCTAAACCAATAATTCATAAACTTAATAGTATTGAGTGGACTAAAACAAAATTAAGAATTAAAGAGAGAATTAAGAGTATTACTGGAGAACTTCTTAAAATATATAAAGAAAGAAGCAAAGCAACTATTGAGCCATTTAACAAAGACGATGAATCACAAATTGTTTTTGAGTCACAGTTTGAGTATGAAGTAACTACAGATCAATACAAATGTTCTGAAGAAATTAAAAGAGACCTTGAAAAAAGTCATCCAATGGAAAGATTGTTGTGTGGAGATGTTGGATATGGTAAAACAGAAGTTATTTTTAGAGCATGTTTTAAAGCAATAATGAATGGTAAACAAGTAGCATATTTATGTCCAACAACAATATTATCTCATCAACAATATTCTTCAGCATTAGTAAGATTTTCTAATTATGGAATAAATGTTGATATAGTTAATAGACATTTTACTAACAAGCAAGTTCAAGAAAAATTAAAGAGATTAAAAGAGGGTAAAACTGATATTATTTTCGGAACACATAGATTATTAAGTAAGGATGTTGAATATAAAGATTTAGGGCTTTTAATAATTGATGAAGAGCATAGATTTGGTGTAGAACAAAAAGAGAGAATTAAATCTTTAAAATCAAATGTACATGTTTTATCTGTTTCAGCTACTCCAATACCTAGATCACTTCAAATGTCATTAGTTGGAATAAGAGATATGTCTTTAATTGAAAGTGCACCAAGAAATAGATATCCTGTACAAACTTATGTTATTGAATATAATGATATGTTAATTCGTGAAGTTATACTAAAAGAAATGGCTAGAAATGGTCAAGTGTTTATTCTTTATAATAATGTTACAAATATGGAAAAAACTTATGAAAAATATAAAAAGTTAATACCTGAAGCAAGAATTTGTTATGCACATGGAAAAATGAGTAAAAATGATATGCAAGATGTCATATATGATTTTACTAACTATAAGTATGATATATTATTAAGCACAACTATAATTGAAAATGGTATTGATATCCCTAATTCCAATACAATCATAGTTATAGATGCTGACAGATTTGGTCTTTCTCAGTTATATCAGATAAGAGGAAGAGTTGGAAGAAGTGATAAAATAGCTTATGCTTATTTAATGTATAAGAAAGAGAAAGTATTAACAAGTACTGCTATAAAGAGACTAGAAGCAATTAAAGAATTTACTGAACTTGGTAGTGGATACAAAATATCAATGAGAGATTTGTCTATAAGAGGTGCTGGAGATATCTTAGGAAGTGAGCAAGCTGGATTTATAGATTCAGTCGGGGTAGATATGTATCTTGACTTAATCAATGAAGAAATAAGTGGTATAGATGAAGAAAATGAAGATGATGAAGTAATACCAATTGATGTTGAAACACATATTGATGAAAAAATTACAGATGAAAACTCCTTAATAATTGAACTACACAAAAAGATAAATGGTATTACTACTAAAAAAGAACTAAGTAGTGTGTTAGAAGAAATTAAAGATAGATTCGGTAAAACAAATGAACAGTTGGAAATATATGCTTATGAAAAATACTATGAAAAATTATTAATGATTACAAATGTTCAAATGTTAGAAAACAATAATTTAAAAATTGTATTTAAATTAAGAAAAGAAGTTTATGATGGTATTAGTGTTGAAAAATTATTTGTTGATACCAATAAAATTAGTACAAAATTCAATTTCTTATATAAAAATAATTCAATACTAATAGCTTTATTTAAAGCATCTTTAGATAAACATTATATTTATTACTCTGTAGAGTTATTAGAACTTATTAACAATTTAAAAAACAATGTATAATATATCAAATTAAAATCAAAATATTACTAGTAAGGTGAATCAATGATAAATACTGGAATAGTAAGAAAAATAGATAATTTGGGACGTTTAGTTCTACCAAAAGAATTAAGATACAGTTTGAATATAGAACCGTGTACTGATTTTGAAATATTAATTGATAATGAAGATATAATATTAAGAAAATATTCAAAAGTTAAAAATAATGAAGAAACTATACTCAAAATACTGAATTCATTTAATATAAATTTAAACATTAATGTTAATGTTGTAGTTAATAAACAAGTATTAGGAAGTAATATAATTATATCGAGTGATATAAATACTTTAGTATTAGAAAGAAGAATTATAAGGAATAGTAGTTGTTTATTTAAAATAGAGAACAGTAATAAATATCAAAATAATATATTGTTTCCAATAGTTAAGAATGGTGATTTATTAGGAGATATATTGATATTTAGTAATGAAGATATTGAGTACACAGAAGGCATATGTAAGGTAATTAATGACTTAATAATTAGTAAAATTGTCGAATAATATCTCAATATGTAAAACAAATGTATTTTTTGTCAAAAGCATTGAAATAATGCTTTTTTCTTGTAATAATATATTCGCGGAGGCAAAATATGAAAAGTATTATTAGACTATTAGAAGAACATAAGCGTTTTGTATTTTATAGTCTTAGTGTTATTGTAGTATCGTTACTAATATATATACTGATGAGTATTAGTTTTAAGTATTATCAAATGTTAATGTTAGTTGTTTTCTCATTCTATATTATTAAAGCATTATATTTATTCTTTATTGAAACAAGATATGATTGATTCACATGCACATATTATTGATGAGTTTTATAGTGACATTGATTTATTAACCGATAGAATTAAGAATGAGAAAGTAATAGCGGTTATTAATACAGCTGATTCTATAAAAACATCAAAAGAAGTTTTGTTTTTGTTTAAAAAATACGATAAGTTTTTGTTCCCTACCGCAGGAATACATCCTCAAAATATTGATGGATATAATAAGATAGAAGATCTTGAAAATCTAATTAAAAACAATAAGTTTTATGCAGTTGGAGAGATTGGACTTGATTATAACTATAATGAAGAAAATAGTGAAGAGCAAAAAGATTATTTTATAAAGCAAATAGATATAGCAAATAAATACAATTTACCAATAGTTGTTCATACTAGAGATGCAATGCAGGATACTTTTGATATACTTAAAAGTCACAAGTGTAGAGGTATAATACATTGTTATAGCGGAAGTGTTGAGATGGCACGTGAGTTTGTTAAATTAGGATTTTATCTTGGAATTGGTGGTGTTTTAACATTTAAAAATTCTAAGTTATTTGAAGTTGTACGTGAAATTGATATAAATAATTTATTACTTGAAACTGATAGTCCGTTTTTATCACCGGAACCATTTAGAGGTAAACAAAATATTCCTAGTAATATAAGTTATGTAGCAAAGATGATTGCTGAAATCAAGAAAATACCGTATGAAAAAGTAATTGAAATAACCACACAAAATGCAATTAAAGTTTTTGACTTAGATATATAAATATAGTATAATTTACTTAGGTGTATAAGAATGAAAAAGTACATTATAAGTAGAATTAAAATGTGTGTTGAAACAATATTGTTATTGTTTGTTTTTACATTTATTGGTAAGTCATCATTTAATAATGTTTCCTATTCTGTAGCAATTAATACAAATTTAAATAAAGTTTTAGATAGTGAAATTATTGAAGGTAAACAAAGTGAATTATATAAAGAAGGGATTAATAATCCTATTTACACATTCACTGGGGATTTAACTGGATATGCGGGTGATTGTGCTTTATGTTCCGGATATTTAGCGTGTCCACCAAGAACTAATGTGCTGGAAAAGGGAATATATTATACTGATAGTACTTATGGTGTGGTAAGAATAGTTGCTAGTAGTAAGAATTATCCATGTGGAACAATAATAAGATTTAATGTTAATAAATTATCAAGTGAACCTATTATTGCAATTATATTAGATCGTGGTGTTACTGGTAATGACATTGATTTACTTACAGAGAATGAAGATTTTGCAATTAAAAGTGTAGGTAGAGTTAGGAGTCTTGACTTTGAAGTGTTAAGACAAGGTTGGAAATAATGAATAATAATTTTGATTATAAAAAATCTTTAGGTCAAAATTTTTTGATTGATAATAATATAATAAATAAAATAGTTAATGAAATAGATGCAGACAGCGAAGACTTGATTATTGAAATAGGACCAGGTAGTGGTGCGTTAACTAAACATTTATCTCTTATGAATGTTAAAAGTTTTTCTTTTGAAATAGATTCAAGACTTTGTAGTGAACTTTCAAAATATGAAAACGAGAATCATCATACAATTTATGAGGATTTTTTAAGTATTAATTTGAATGATTTTTTAAAAGATAAAAAGTATAATAAATTATTCTTTATTGGGAATCTTCCATATTATATTACTACACCAATTATTAACAAAATAACTGATGAAACTGAGCCATACAAAATAATTATTATGGTTCAAAAAGAAGTCGGTTATAGATTTAGTGCTTCTCCATGTAGTAAGGAATATTCTTCTATAACTGTTCATTTGCAGTATAATTATAGTATTAGCAAAGTGTGTAATGTTAATGCCGAATCATTTTATCCTAGACCTAAAGTTGATAGTGTTGTTATTTCATTAACTAGAAGAGATAAAGAAAAAGTAAATGATATTAATTTATTTAATAATTTAGTTCGCGATTCTTTTAAATTAAAAAGAAAGAATTTGAGAAATAATTTAAAGAATTATGATTTATTTAAAATTGAAAAATCTCTTAAAAGTAAAAACAAAGATTTAACATTTAGAGCAGAGGAATTATCTGTTAAGGATTTTATAGATATTGCAAATGATCTTAGCAATTCTCTATAGGGTTATATGCAATTTAGCTAATTATTCTGAGTAGTGTTAGCTTATTTAATATAAACAGTGATAGAAATATATTCTAATAGATATATTTTTTATTTTATTTAATATAATTAAATAGGGGGAGTCATGGTTAGAGTTGGTGATTATGTTACTAGAAAGAAGTATGACAGTGATATTGTGTTTATTGTTGATGCGATTAAAAATAATGTTGTGTATTTAAAAGGTGTAGATGTTAGGTTATATGCTGACTCTTATGCTGATGATTTGTTATTAGCACCTATTCCTAAAAAAAAAGAAACAATAGTGAATGTTAGAAATATTAACACTAATGATTTCTTTTTTATTCCAGCTAAAATACTACATTTAGATAGTGATAAATCTTATTTAGATAAATGCTTAGATTATTATAAGAATCAGAATATTAAAGTGTTTGGGTACTTAAGCAAAGAAAGTGAATACCAAAGTAAAATTGATGAATTAATTGAAAAATATGAACCGGATATTGTTGTTTTAACTGGTCATGATGCTTATTATAAAAATAAGAAAGATGGTAAATATTATAAAAATAGTGAATATTTTATTAATACAGTAAAAGAAATAAGAAAGAAATATAATGATATCATTATTTTTGCTGGAGCATGTCAAAGTGATTTTAAAGGTATAATAGGAGCTGGTTCAACTTTTGCATCAAGTCCAAATCATATAAATATTCATGCATTAGACCCAGCTATAGTATCTAGTTTTATAGCACTAACAGATGAAAACGAAACAATAGATATAAAAGAATTAATATCTAAAACTCATTATGGTAGTGATGGTATAGGCGGGTTGATAGTAAAAGGAAAAATGTTATCTGGTTATCCTAGGGGGAGAGAATAATTGAATATTGAAACAATTAAAATAAAGGTAAGAAGTTTAATAAATGAAAAAATTAAAGTAAAGGTATACTTAGGTAGAAACAAATATGAATACTTTGAAGGATATATTGATAAAATACATCCAAATGTTTTTACTATTAAAACAGATAAAGGACTGAAATCATTTGCATATAGTGATGTTTTAATAAAAAACATTGTATTATCGAAATTTAATTAAAGTTCTTGCTATTAAGTTTTTTTTGTAGTACAATTAAAGTATCTTAATGTTAAGGAGGTAGACCATGGAAATTACATCAGTTAAAATTCGTAAGGTTGAAAGAGAAAATTCTAGAATGAAAGGAATTGCTTCAGTAGTTATTTATGACGCTATAGCAATACATGACATTAGAATTATCGAAGGCGATAATAATCTATTTATTGCAATGCCTAGTCGTAAGACACCAGCAGGTGAATATAGAGATATTGTTCATCCAATCAATCAAGAAGTAAGAACAATGTTCGAAAAAGAAATACTTGATGCTTATGAGAATGCAGAAGATGCACCTGAAGAGGCAAGAGAAGAAGAGTAGTAAATGATATAAGAATTCATACGTGAATTCTTTTTTCATACTTAGGAGTGTTCTTCATATAATTACTATGGAGGATATATGGATAAAACTAATATAGTAGAAAGTGCTAATCACACTGTAAGTATTAATGATAGAAAGTCAATCATAGTAACAGGTGTTAAGAAATTAAACAGTTTTGATGATTCCGAGTTTTTTGTTGAAGGTGTTCTTGGACATATGTTAATAAAAGGTGAGGGTTTAGAATTATTGAAATTAGATACATTTCAAGGTAATCTATCAATAAAAGGTAAAATTAATTCAGTTACATACTTGGAATCAAATAGTAAAAAAATTAAAACAGAAACTGTATTAGCAAGATTATTTAAATAATGAATATAAAAGTACAGCTTTTAACATTTTTGTATTCGTTTTTATATGGATTATTCATTTATTATACATTTAAATTATCTAAAAAGTATTTCTATAATGGTAAGAAAATCTATCAATTTTTAAATGCATTATTGTATTTTACTAATATATTCACTATATATTTTATTATTTTATATCGTATTAATAATGGAAATATTCATTTTTACTTTTTACTCATGATGTTATTTTCATTTTTATTATTTAACAAAATATTTACGAAAAAAATGTAAAAGTAAAGGATATCAATTGTTTTATAACACTACTCTTTGTATAATTAATAATAGAAAATGGGGTAGATTATGAAGAGATTAAGTCCTAAAACTAAGTTTAGAGTATCTTTTTTGATGATATGTGTTATAATATCTCTTAGTTTTTTTGTATATACATTATTTTCTAATCTTACTGAAATTATTAGTAATGTTAGTGAAAGTAAGAGTCTTAATGAAAAGTATGCTACTTCTTTAGAAGATGAAGAAGAGTTGAAGGATGAAATTAATAAATTACAAGATCCTGAATATTTAGCAAGATATGCTAGAGAAAAATACTTGTATTCCGCAAAAAATGAAATTATAATTAAAATTGAGGAGTAAGTAATGCCTGATATGAGTGATGTTTACAATTTTATTAGAAATGAAATTGGTATTGAATATAATGATAAAATAGTTGCTGGTGTGTCTGGTGGTCCAGATTCTATGGCGCTTCTTAATATACTAAATTCTTTAAAGAATGAACTTGGTATAGTTTTAATATGTGCTCATGTTAATCACAACAAAAGAAAAGAAAGTGAACAAGAGAAAAAAGATCTAGAAGAATATTGTAAGAAAAATGATATCATATTTGAATATATTAAAATAACGAAATGGGGAGAAGATAATTTTCACAACGAGGCAAGAGTTGCAAGATATAACTTTTTTGATGAATTAGTTCATATGTATGGAGCAAAATATTTAATGACAGCACATCATGCTGATGATTTAATGGAAACAATTCTTATGAGAATAGTAAGAGGGTCTACATTAAAAGGTTATAGTGGTTTTTCTAGAGTTATTAAAAAAGAAGATTATACAGTAGTAAGACCATTAATTACTAAAACTAAAGCCGAATTATTAGAGTATGTTGAAGCTAATAATATTAAATATGCAACCGACGAATCTAATAATGAAGATCATTATACAAGAAACAGATATAGACATGTTGTGTTACCTTTTTTAAAGAAAGAGGATTTGAATGTACATAAAAAGTTCATTAAATTTAGTGAAACTCTACTCGAAACTAGTGAGTTTATAGATAATGAAGCCAAGAGAGTGTTTAATAAAGTAGTTCAAAATGGGACAATTAATATTGAAAAGTTTAATGAATTAGATAAAATAATACAAACTAAAATTATATATAACATATTAGAGCAAATATATGGAGATGATTTATTAATAGTTGGAGATGTTCATGTTGATTTAATTTTTTCATTAATTAAATCAAGTAAATCCAATAGTGTAATTCACTTACCAAACAATGTTATTGTTGTTAAAGCTTATAATGAAATCTCGTTTAGTTTTGATGAAGAAAAAGATGATTTATATGAAGTTGAATTAAATGGTCAAATTAATTTGCCTAATGGCAAGAATATTGATATAATCAAAGATACAGCGGATACCAGTAATTATGTTACTAGACTTAGTAGTAAAGAAATATCACTTCCATTATATGTTAGAAACAAAAGAGATGGGGATAAGATGGAAGTTAAAGGTATGGATGGAACTAAAAAAGTTAATCATATCTTTATAGATAATAAAATTAAAATAAGTGATAGGGTGTCATGGCCCATTGTTCTAGACGCTAAAGAAAACATAGTTTGGGTACCTGGACTTAAGAAATCTAAACTTGACAAAGAAATTGGACAAGAGTATGATATAATACTAAAGTATTATTAGAAAGGAAAGAAATATGAACATTAAAAAAACAAATAAAAAAGCAATGAATTATATGCCATATATTACACTTATATTAGTTGTTGTATTTGCGTATATATTTATTAACTCAATTAGCACTAAAATTAATCAACTTGATTATAGTGAGCTTACTAAGGAGTTAAGTAATGGAAATGTAACAGAATTAGTTGTGACTCCTAAGAGTGGTTCTGGAATTTACGTGTTAACTGGAAAACTAAAAGATTATGGAAGTGGAGAAACATTTACTGTTAGTATACCTTATACTGATACAGTGATATCTGCGATTTATAATTCGGCCGAAGAACAAGGACTTGCTGTTAAAACAAATTCTAATCCAGAAAATAGCACTTGGCTTAATATCATACTTACTGTTGTACCAATAATACTATTTGGAGCAATAGTTTATGTGATGTTTGTTAAGTTAGGCAATAATGGTAAAGGAACATTCGACTTTGGAAAAAGTAAGGCCAAATTGTCTGATGATAATAGTAAGAAAACATTTGCTGATGTTGCTGGATTAAAAGAAGAAAAAGAAGAAGTAAAAGAATTAATAGATTTTCTAAAGAATCCAAAGAAATTCACTAAAATGGGAGCGAGAATTCCAAAAGGTGTATTATTGGTAGGGCCTCCAGGAACAGGAAAAACTTTACTTGCTAAAGCTATTGCTGGTGAAGCTAAAGTTCCATTCTTCTTCATAAGTGGTTCAGACTTTGTAGAACTATTTGTAGGAGTTGGTGCATCTCGTGTTAGAGATATGTTTAAACAAGCAAAACAAACAGCACCATGTTTAATATTTATTGACGAAATAGAT